>DAHXMJ010000044.1 GCA_027365525.1 Acidithiobacillus sp. | reverse complement strand
GGGTACCGGCGTACCGCCTTCTGCCTGTTTCAATGCCGCAATGATCTGGCTATCCGTGAATTTCGACTGCTTCATGTAGAACCCCCTCGTATCGAGAAAATTCTACTTCCAATCCCAACTTTTTGCAGGGGGGATTACCGGGATATGCCCCCAAAGGCCAGACGCCTGTCCTCGAATATCCTGCACGCTGGACCAGCCTGTCGATGATTTCGGCCATCTCACCGCGCGGAGAGATCGCCTTTGAGATTGTGGAGGGCAGCATTCACGCAGAGCGTTTCATCGCCTTTCTGGAAAAGCTGATCACCGACGTCTCACAGAAGATCTTTCTGGTGGTCGATAACCTCCGGGTCCACCATGCCAAAATCGTCACGGCATGGCTAACCGACAAAAAGGACCGCATTGAACTCGTGTTCCTGCCGCCTTATGCGCCAGAGTCCAATCCCGATGAATATCTCAACCGGGATTTCAAAACCGCCCTGCGCACCGGACCCATGAGCACGGACAAAACCAGCCTGCTGGAGAAGGCGATGGCCTTCATGAATGGCCTGCGTCTCCTGCCGGAGAAGGTCGCCCGCTATTTCCACCATCCCGCCGCACGATATGCTATGTCTGATATTTAAGGGCTTTGTTAATAATTGTCTAATGCTGCTGGCAGGCTCCAGATCTGTCCTTCCTGGCTCCCTGCTTTTTATTTGCCGTGTCCCGTTAGATGGCGCCAGCAGAGAAACCGGCCATAGAAGCCCTGTGCGTCACGGTCAGGACGCGGGGGGTGTATGGATGATTGCCAGAATGATGGGAAAATGCGTCAGAGGGCAGGGAAATAGCCTCGCTGGAGTTTTATGATTTTTTGCCAGGAAGCGCGTGGCCCAGCCAGATCCTGTGCATCTACCTTCTAATTTTTCCCCCAGAATCTCTGGTGACCAGCCTGCCCCGGTAAATGCAGGCAGGGGCTCCCGCTGCAATATGGCAGTCTCTGGCCGGAATAATGACGTAGGTGCCGGACCATCCAGATGCAACATATCCGGTTTCATTGCCTTTCTGGACTTTACCCACTATGCGCAGACTCCTTGAGACCGCTATATCTCTGGTTTGTTCCATGGCGTGTATCTTTGTCTCTGCACGTTTCCCGGCCGCAAGGATCCCGTTGCGCAGATCCACAATGGCGGTATGCACGCCGTATAAATAGGCGGTGACCACTCCAGTCAGCACCAGCACGATGAACGCCAATACAGCGGCTTTGACGGCAAGACTTCTGGTCTGGTGGCGGTTAACGGGCATTGTTTTTTCCTGAACCGGCTGGCAGCCATTCCTGTGGGGGAGATTGGGAAGCCCCCTTGTGGGCTTCCCACATCAAGCCTATATGTCCCTGATGCAAACCGCTATAGATCAAGAATGGGAGAAGAAAATGGGCACAGGCCGTCTGGGAAGGTTTCCTCCAGAAACATGCGGGAATGCTGGAGCAGCAGGCCCGTTTCGACAGGGCGCAGGAAATGGCCGTGGAAAACATCGTGGCAGGGCTTTTCACCACCGTTCTGGACTGGCAGCTGGACCCCGCTGATCTGGTGCTGACTTGATCTGGTCTGGTCTGGTCTGGTCAAGTATCTTGCTGTAGAGATCAGGTGCCCGGATAGTCTGCGGAGTGATCGCTCTGTAGATGCTGCTAGCACCGGAAAAAATGCATGGTTTTGCCAGAGAAGAAAAGGAATTGCTGTACAATTATGTTTTACCGGGAAATGTCCGGGAATTGGAAAATGAAGTTCGGCGTGCCATTGCGCTGACGCCAAGTAGACAGTCATTGCCGTTCGATACCAGTCTGAGTCGATTCGGTTGACCACCAAGGACCGGGTGCCTTTCATGCCGGTAGAATTTTTTTTCCCATTGAAAGGTAAAGTCGAAACCATGGAGAAACAGCCTGTTATATCAGCAATAGGCCGATTTCAAGGGAATCAAATTTGTGCCGCGGGGTATCTTAGGCTCTCGTGGTAGGAGTGGCGAATAAAATAAAGTGATAGAATGTCCAGTAATAAGAGGTTCTAGGATTGAAATCGCTTTGCCATGTTGCGAGGTATTTTCATGGATGAGGAACTAGCACATTTGACTCCAAAAGAAGGCTTCCGCTTTCTGGAGGAAAATCCCCATGCGGTATTGATTGATGTACGAAGCGAAATGGAATTTCTTTTTGTCGGCCATCCCCGGGACGCCATATCCATTCCGTGGCGGGACGAACCAGACTGGGAGATCAATCCGGATTTTTTACCGCGCGCACGGCGCACCGCGTCAATCAATCGTCCGGTTTTGCTGATTTGTCGCAGTGGCAATCGCTCTCTTGAGTCCGGCCTGTTTCTGAAGGCTAATGGCATGGTGGAGGTATACAACATTGCTCACGGATTTGAAGGGGATCTGAACGAACAGCATCACAGAAGCAGTTTGAACGGCTGGCGTTTCGATGGTTTGCCCTGGGAGCAATGCTAAGCTGGTTCCTGGTGGCTTTTTTACGTAGGACAAGTGGACCGCCATGGCGGGCAGCATCAGGCCTGGCTCACCCAATCCTCTGCCCACAATGCCGGAACGTGCTCGAACTCCCGCATGTTGATGGCACCAGCAGAAAACCCCGGAAGGTCAGCCCTGTGTACTACGATTTGGGCGCGGGTGTTACAAGAGGGCGCATCAGATAAGCGAAAAAAATGCGCCAGACGGCAGGAAAGGGGCCAGACTGGCGTCTTGGCGGCACAGAGAACACAAAGGAAAAAACTGGCTCCGGGCCCAGCTGCGGAGTCGTAAAAGGCGGGGTGAGCCCAAGGCGGTTGCAGGAACTTGAGAAGGGTAATCAGCCTCTCAGGAAACTGGAAAAACCAGAGGTGCGCTAGGTCGGTACGTTCACCGGATCTTTCACTTCTGCCCGAGTGGCATGGGGCGACAGATCTGCCTTGATCGCTGCAACATGTACCTTCAGGTCCTCGATATCGGATTGCATCTCATCAAATCCCAGGAGCATCTCGGCCAGTATCTGGTCGAGTCGCTGGTCCAACTGCTCCTTTGTGACTACGCGCCCTTCCGGACGTGTGGCATGCGTGTCCATCGGTGGACCTGAGCGCCTGTTTTTTCGCTTTTCCCTATACTCGTCCAAGTGGTGGATGACTGCCGCTCCTTGAGCGGCTACGTCGCTAGTTTTCTGCGTCATCTGGCAACATCCATCCAAAGAGGGTCACGTTACTCCATGAGCTTTTAGGCGATCCTCACCTATGCACAAGGTGGGATATTCTGTTTTCAGAGCAGGGGGCCGGTCAAGGCCGCCAGCCTGTCTGGCTGGTGCTGGATGCAGAAAAGCCTCTCGCATGGGGCATGCGGACCTGCCCGGGGTGGGAAGGTTTCATATGTGGGTTCCGGCATTCCGCTCTGGCCATTTCGTGAAAGCAAACCACCAGAGAAAGCCGATATTCACCAGGGGTATCAGCCAAAGCACCACCAGCCAGCCTGAAAATCCGGCTTTCTGGAGGATTTTTGTCATTGGAACGATGATGGTTGCGATCGCCAGCAAAAAAATAAACTCGTGCCATACAGAGTATGTACCCATCATGTCTGCTTCCCCACCCCAGCCATCTCTCCACTGATTGTAGTCCGGTAAACGGCCTAGGTCTGCGGGCCGAAGCCTTTCATCCGGCGGTTTCCCGGCCAACGCCGCTTCCCTATTATTGCCGCCATGCTGTCTCTGGGCGACCAGACCGCCATGGAGCTGGTCATGCTCAAGGGGATGACGGGTACGTGCTGCCAAAATTATTTAAGAAACCCTATGAATCCCAATGCGCTTACGAACAATGTGCAGATTCTGGTCCATATCAGCGGGTTTTCCTGGGAATCCAGTGGCATATTCATCATCTCGGACAGCATTTGGTTCTGTACACGCTGGAATTCAGATAGGCAAATCTATAGCCCCCTGAAGTTTTCTGGACGGCGGACTGCGATATTCAGCCGGATAATTCCCGAAGTTATTTGGGCCCAAAACAGTGATAGTGAATTGTGCAGTTTCCGAAGTTTTTCTGGCAGAAAACAGCGATAGCCGATTTTGCCGTTTGGAAACCTAACGTACAGAGGAGCGCTTTTATCCACAGGCCTCCACGCGCCTTCCAGCCGTCCTGGCTAACACCCTGTTTTCCCCGCCATCCGGGAGTCGGACCGCATGGATGGAGCCAGAGACACCGGCATCTGCCAGAATGGAAGGGAGCAGAACCAGCCGTGCCAGAATCCGGCATTCCATTATCTGTGCGCCGGCTTTGGGACCTGCCCTGCCCCAGGACTGGCAGATCCAGGCCGGCCAGCCATTCCGTACTGTGCCGCCAGATCCGGATGGCCCGGATGGATCTCCGGTTCATGGCGGAGACCCTGGTCACGGGCACCTGATCATTTGGACCAGCAGGCGCTACGCCACCAGGGTAACGGAAACCCTGCAGATTCCGGCTCCGGCCGCCCGCCGCAGGGACCTGCCTGCCATCCCCTGGAGAGTTTGCCGGACTGCGGCCCGCAGCGTACAGGGGATATCGCTGCTTCTTTCCGGGCTACCCATGGTGTGGCTGTTTTCTTTCTCCGGGGGAAAGAAAAAGACGGTTCGCCAGGAGCGTTTCAGCACAGCATTCGGGCATCGTGGGCACCGGTTCCGGAAGCCGGCAAAAATGACGGCCTGCGGTGGGGCTGAATGCGCAACCGGACCAGACCGGCTTTCCTGCGGCGCCAGACTGGAGCCAGACTGGAGCCAAACTGGAGCCAAACTGGTGCCACCACCCCAATGGGGGCTGGTCATACGGTGTCCCGTTCCCGGAACCGTATTACGCATCGGCGCTTGGGGATCTCCTGCGCAGTAGCCTGGGCTGGGCATTCCGGCCAGGAGCCGGCTACAAACTGCGAATTGTTTTTGGCTGGAAGATCACCTGCTTTAGCGGAATGAGAGTGCCCTCTCCGGCGGTGCTGGACATCTTTCACGGCGCCGCCTTCTCCGTAACTCCTGGCTGGGGGATGATATTCTGCTTGTTCCGGAAACCAGGCTGGTATTGGCGTGTGGGACGACTGGCAATTGTTCCCCCGATCCCCATATGGAGCCTTGCCCCATAGCCGGTGAGTTCAAGATATCCACTACCGATACGGTGTCCTGACTTCATGGCGGCAACCGCTCCCTCCCAGTAAATGCTGCCAGTACTCTGGATGGCGCGAAATTCCTGGTTTTCCATGAGCGGATGAAGCGTAAAATCCAGAGATCCTGCCCGGATTTTCCAGGCAGTAGGGTAGCGGTTTCCGCTTTCGGGGGACTGCCAGGAGCGCAGGGGCTGCATGGTGATTGCCGAACCAGGCAGGTACTGTACCTTGCCATTGGCATGGCGCCAGGTCCCTGCCTGCCAGACAAGGCTCCCGTTGGCGCGCCGCATGCGAAAGAGCATGAGGGCGCCGCCGTTTTGCAGGTTGAGGCCTGTCCAGTCCCAGCCAACCGCTCCCGCGGGGAGATAGGAAGAGGACCATTCGTGGTCCAGCCATGCCTGTCCGGAAACCTGCTGCCAGGGGTGGTTTCTGATCCGGATTTTGCCGTTGACCAGCAGGTGGGGAAGGCTATAGTAATAACTGGCATTTCTTGGATTTGGACCCTTCTGGCTGATCCCGTCCGGGCCCTCGGGGAGAGGCGGCTGGATGACGGAAATATGCAGGCGGTAGGCGAGTCTCCGGGCATTGACCGACACAGTATATCCCTGCCCCTTCTGGCGAAGCTGCCAGTGGTCTATCCAGACCCGGCTGGTATCCCTATTGGCCCCTGCCAGCCCGAGTCCGCCGCGGGCAGCCCGCTGCGCCGTCAGGAGATGGCCAATACGCGGATCGCCAAGTGCGGCTTGGGCAAAATAGATCTGGCGGGGGTTGAAGGCAGAGGGGTTCGCCCAGATTTTTGGCATTCGCAGGCGGAAAAAGGTCAGCTGGAAGCCCAGGGAATGGCCACCAGAATCCTTGAGCCAACCAGTAATATACCACCACTCCAGGGGAAAACGGGGATGGCTGCCATAGGCGTTTGGGAACTGCATGGGACTGCTGGACTGAACGGCTACAGCAGGAGAGGGCAACCGGGGCAGGGTTTCAGGCGGCAGCGGTGCTGCTGCGATGGCATTGCCCTGTATCCAGATCCCCATGATAACGGGAATTCGCCATTTTCTAGCTGTCATCGTGCAACAGTTCCGCATCATGGGCCAGAATGCTCCGGGCCGACCAGAGGATGGTCAGGGTACTGGCCGAGGTGAGCGCCAGGGCGAGAAGCAGGAGTTCAGCCCAGGGCATGTGAATCTGCATCTGCCAGTGGAAGGACTGGGGATTTACACGGTCAATCAGCAGAAGGGCAATCGCCAGCCCGACGGCCAGACCGGCAAGTACGCCGAGGATCGAGAGCACGATGGCCTCTCCGAGGAGAAGGTGCCGAATGTCCCGGCGGCGGAGACCGAGGCAGCGTAAAAGTGCAAATTCCTGGCGGCGCAGGAGAACCTGGGCCCCAAAACCGTTGCTTACACCAAGAAGACCAATGATTATGGCGACCGCCTCCAGGGCATAGGTGGCGGCAAAGCTGCGGTCGAAAATTTTCAGGCTCTGCTGGCGGATTTCCCCCGGGGTGGCAATCTGCCAGCCGGTGCTGTGCGGGAACTGCTGGCGGACTCTTTCCAGAAAGCGGGTCACCGGGACCCCTGGTCTGAGCCACAGGGCAATGCCGTTTGCCCGCCGGTGTCCGGTCCAGCGCCGATACACGGAAAAGGGCAGGGTGACCGCACCCTGCTGGTAGGCATAATCCCGGTAAATGCCGGCAATACGGACCTTGTGCCCTTTTGGGCCTATCGGGAGGACAATGGTCTGGCCTGGCTTCCAGTGACTGATGCCTGCGAGAATTTCCGAAATCCAGACCGGGGGCGGGCCTGTGGGGTCTGGAGATGCCGTATCCTGCATTTGCAGCGTTTTGTCGGGCTGTTGCGGATTTATGCTCCTTGCGAGCAGCACTACCGGTGGCCGATGGGGCAGCAGCTGCAGCACGCTGCGCCGCAGAAGGGAGCAGCGCCGGACTCCGGGAAGGCTGCAGAGTCTGGCTGCTGCTTCTGGCGGGAAAAGCCGCTGCCCGCCGGACCCGGCCTGGAGGTATATGTCGGCGTGCAGAATGTCCCTTAGCCAGTCCGCAACAGAATCCCGGAACGAACCCACCATTACTGCCATTGCCACGATCAGGCTGAAGGCAACCACGATGGCAGCCAGGCTGCGGCTGGCCCGGCCAGGGCTCCCCTGCAGCTGGTCGGCCAGCAGCCGAAACAGCGGAAATTCCATCCGGGGCGCCAGCCGTCCGGAGAGGCGGACGCCAAGCGGCAGCAGGAACAGTACGGCAAGCAGGAGAGCGGTGATGGAGAAATACGCCCCATAGGCGATGCCATGGATTGGGGGCAGCTCCGCCATGCCGCCGGACAGGGCCAAAAGCAGGAATCCGGGGAGGGGATGTCCTTCCTTCCCTTCTTCCTCACTTCCTGGTCCCAGGAGGTGGACGATGGGCAGCTTCCGGCTCTCCCATGCCGGCCAGGCCGTGCCGGACAGCGCCGCACCGACCCCCGCCAGTGCAAAAATGGACCACAGCCAGGGATGCGGCGAGAGGGCTGTACCGGTGTCTGGAAAATAGCCGGCTCCCAGGTTGGCCCCCATTTTCGCCAGGGCAGCCCGGGCGGCGAGAATGCCAAGGGGGACACCCGCAAGGACGCCAGGGACGCCAAGAAACAGCCCCTGGGCCAGCACGGCCAAGAAAATTTCGCGCTTGCGCAGACCAAGAACCCGCAGGATGGCGAGGCTGCGACGCTGCCGGATGGCCGTAAAAGACAGGGTGGTGTAGACCAGAAAGGAACCGGTAAAGAGGGCCACCAGAGAGAGCACCAGGAGGTTGGCGCGATAGGCCAGGGACGCCCGGGCACTGACGCTGCCCTCCTCACGGGGGGTGCGCAGCGTAGCGCCGGGAGGCAGATGGGCGAGCCACCTGGAACGGAAGCGCTCTGGAGTTACCCCGTTTTCGAGTCGCAGGGCAACCTGTGAAATTTTTCCCTCTTTTCCCCAGAGCCACTGTGCAGCGGCGATATCCAGGACCGCCAGGGCCTTTCCGGGGACGGGATCGGGCATGGCCGCAATGATGGTGAACCGGCGGGGGACGCCCGCAGCCTGGAGTACCAGGGTGTCTCCAGGATGCAGGTGCAGGAGTCGCAGTGCGCTTCTATCCAGGACCAGGTTTAGGGGATCGAAGAGGCCGAAGGGATGCCCTGGAGCTGGAAGAGCCATTGGCTGCCCGAGAGCGGCACTCTGCAGGGTGTCGATTCCCCAGACGGGAAGTACTCTCCCGCCGGGCAGGATGCCATCGACCAGAAGCTGCGGCGCAGCCACGGCGACGCCTCGAGCCAGGGCCAGCCGGGCATACCAGCGGTCTCCAAGATGGGTACCAGGGCGGGAAAGCACCAGGTCAGCCTCTCCTGCCAGACGGCGAAGCCCGGAAGAAACATCCTGTACGGCCTGGACATTGATCAGGGCAATGGCGAGGCCCAGTGCCACTCCTAGTGCCACCCCGAGGATGGCCAGGAAAGACGCGGCAGGATGGGCCAGCAGCGGACGCCAGACCATGGCACGCCAGGGAATGCGCCACAGGTTCACAGGGGATGGAGGCCGCTGTGGCGGAGTTCCAGGCGCCGGGCGGCGAGGGCGGCCGCGCGGCCGGAATGGGTGACCATAAGGACCGCCGCTCCGGTATCCGCGGCCAGGGCTGCCAGAAGCGACAGGACCTCTTCGCTGCGTGCCGGATCCAGGCTCCCTGTTGGTTCATCGGCCAGCAGGAGGGAAGGGCGGTGGATCAGGGCGCGGGCAACAGCGACCCGCTGCTGTTCTCCTCCGGAAAGTTCACGGGGATAGGCTTCGAGGCGGTGTCCGATCCCGAGCCGTTCGGCCAGCGCAGAAATCCGGGGAGAGAGGTCTTTGACCGGCAGGCCGTTGAGCCGCCAGGGCAGTGCAATGTTCTCCCGTGCAGAAAGCAGGGGGAGCAGATGGAACGACTGGAAAATAAAACCGGTTTCCCTTCGTCGCAGGAGTGTCCGTCCGTCATCGTCCAGACTGTCCATGTCCTGGCTGCACAGTACAACCTGTCCGGCATCCCTGTGTTCCAGACCGGCGACCAGATGGAGAAGGGTACTTTTCCCGCAGCCGCTTTCCCCCCGGATGGCCACAAATTCGCCAGCATCCAGCTGCAGATCGACATCCTGGAACAGCCAGCGGTCTGGCGCATCCGGAACCCGTCTGCCGACACCCCTGAGGCTCAGTGTCACGTCCCGCTCCATCCGTCCCCTTTTCTGGCAAGATAGCGGTTTCCCACAGCCTGCGCAAAGATGGCAGAAGGGACTGCCAGGAGAAAATTTCCCGCCCTGGCTTCCTTCCCGGGAATTCGGCAGCCGGGCGCCGCCTGCGCTATGATCCGCTGCCAGAACGGAAAAGGAGCACCAGAGATGCCGGGCAATCCATGGCAGAGACCGGCCAGCAAAAACTGGCATGTCCTGATCAGCCTCTATCCCTTCCTCCAGCTCCACCGCATGCAGATGGTGTCCTATGCCATCGCCCTGCTGTGTGGAGCGGCAGGAACCCTGGCCCTCCCCGAGGGGGCAAGATTCCTGCTGGACCGCGGTTTTCGTAGCGCCCATCTCCTGCTGGAAGCCTGCGTGGCCCTGCTGCTGTTGGGGATTTTTACCACTGCGGCCCGGGCGGCCCGCGAGGCGCTGGCTTCCTGGATTGGCCAGAAGGTGGTCGCGGAACTCCGGGACCGCGTCTTTGCCCATGCCCTGCGTCTTCCGGCCCCGTTTTACGAGCGCTTTCGTACCGGCGAGGTAATTTCCCGGCTGGGCAGCGATGTCACCATCCTCCGGTTTGGTCTGCCCAGTGTCCTTGGGGGTGCCCTGCAGCATGGCCTGACCCTGCTGGGGGCCCTGACACTGATGCTTGTGACCGCTCCAATGCTGGTGTTGCCCGCACTGCTGGTTCTTCCCTTCCTGGTCTGGCTCAACATCCGTTCCGGCCGTCTGCAGCGCATCTACAGCCGCCGGGAACAGGACTGTCTGGCCGACCTTTCGGCCTACACCGAAGAGTCGATCAATGGCATCCGTACCCTCCAGGCCCTGACCCGGGAGGCAGCCGCCGAGGCGCACTACCACCAGGGAATCGGAACGCTGCTGGAACAGGTGCGCAGGCGCATCCGGATCCAGGCAGCCGCCTCTCTCGCCAGTGGCTTCCTGATCTTTCTGCTGCTGGCGGGTATGCTCTATCTGGGGGGCTGGCGCATCCTCCATCACCGGACGGGCATTGGCAGCCTGACGGCGTTTCTGATCTATGCCCTGATGGCCACTTCGGCTCTTGCGGCACTCGCCAGTCTCTGGGGGCAGGTGGGAAGGCTGGTCGGGGCCGTAGAGCGCCTGCTTGCCCTGCTGGAAGAACCGGTCGAGGAGCGTCCGGCCCAATCCGGTACCGAGGCTTCAATCCCTTCCAGAAAACCGGCGCACCTGCATTTCCAGAATGTATCCTTCCGCTATCCGGCCCGCAGTGACCAGGCCGCCCTGGAAGACATCGGGCTGGAAATCCCTCCAGGGGAACATCTCGCCCTGGTCGGGGCTTCCGGGGCAGGAAAGAGCACCCTTTTTGATCTGCTCATGCGCCACCATGCCCCCAGCCAGGGACGCATCCTGCTGGATGGCCAGGACATTGGCGGCCTGCGGGTGCACGACCTGCGGCAGCAGATTGCCATGGTTCCCCAGCAGCCCAGCATTTTTTCGCTGAGCATCGCCGAAAATATCCTGCTGGCGAACCCCAGGGCTACAGAGGCCGCTTTCCGCGCTGCGGTCCGGGCAGCCCGGGTAGACGAATTTGCCGAGGCCCTGCCCGAGGGTGTGCACACCCATGTAGGCGAGAAAGGCATTACCCTTTCCGGTGGACAGCGACAGCGCCTTGCCATTGCCCGTGCCCTGCTGCGCGATCCCCGCATTCTCATTCTGGATGAGGCTACCAGCGCACTGGACGCCGAAAACGAGCGGCTAGTCCAGGAAGCCCTGCGGACACTGATCCAGGGGCGCACAACGCTTGTTGCCGCCCACCGACTGGCGACTGTCCGGGATGCAGACCGGATTGTCGTTCTTGAGAAGGGGAGAATTACGGCCGTGGGTACCCATGGGGAACTGCTGGAGTGCTCGGAACTGTACCGCCATTTTGCCCGTCTGCAGTTCCTGGAGGACCGTGTGGAAAATGGAAGCCCAGAGGAAATGGCGCAGGAGCAAGACCGCTCCTGAGCAGGTGGGCCCATCTGCAGGGAGATGCGCCCTGGGCTTTTTTGTGCCGTGGCCTTCCAGGCAGCTCGGGGGGAAGGAGGAGTGGCTGTCCTGCAGTCCATGGGCCTCTATTCTGGAATTTCTTCTGCCAGAAAGGATTTTCAGGCACGTTGCGTGGCTGGAACCATCCGCGTTGGCTATCGAACAGGTGCTCCTCCACTTCTGCACTCTCTGCCTGCATGGGGCTTTGGCGTTCTGCCTGGACCTCCGGATACGGAACCCGGATTTACTGCAGCCACCGGTTTTCCATCGTTTCGGCAGCTGCCATGGCCTCCAGTTCCATCAGTCGATGCAGGGTCCGGCGGAGCACCCGCATGGACCTGGGATTTTCCTGAAAACTGCTGCGCAGAAGGTCCATGACCTGGCCATCCAGCTGGGGAAGATCATCTTTTGCCACACTGTTTTCCTTGGCCATATCCTGGAGGAGATTTTCCAGGATGCCATCAAAGTCGTCCCCCTGCGGCATCCCGCACCAGATGATTTCCCACCGGGACCGCAGTGGTTCAGGAATCTCTTCCAGACTGTTGGCGGTGGCTACCCAGTTTACGGCAGAGCAGTCGACCGGAGCCATCAGGAATTCGTCCATGACGCTGGCACTGCTGCTGGGCTCAATCATGGTCAGCAGGGTTTCCCAGATTCTTCCGTTGGTCCGGCCAGTACCGACCTTGTCAATTTCATCAAGAATGACCAGCGGGTTGGCGGTCTGAAAATTCAGAAACTGCTCTACCAGATATCCAGCCCGGGCTGAGGACCAGCCCCTGGCCGTTCCCTTGAGCATCATGTTATCCGCGCTCCCGGCCAGGGAGATAAAGACTGCAGGGGTACTCAGCAGTTCTCCCAGACGGCGGAGAAACCGGGTTTTCCCCACGCCTGCAGGTCCGAGCAGGAGAAGGGGCCGAAAACCAAGGATTTTCTGCCCTAGGCGGAGACCAAGCACCTGCTGGCGTTCCAGGGCATCTATGGCTGCCCGCATCCATGGAAATTCTTTTTGTAGTACTCCTGTCCAGTACCGGGTTTCTGGCCATGGAGCGAGTGGGATGGGTCGCAGAAGCGACCGGTAGCGTTTCAGCTGCTCTTCTTCCTTTTCTCCTGGCTGTATGCCCATAAGCACCCTTTTTCTGGCCGGTTCTCCTGCTTCTGTTCTGGGCTTTGGCGGACAGAGCCGGGCTACCTGGGAATACAGGGGAAAGAGGGACAGGCCAACTTCCCCGGTCAGGGAGAACCCATTAATCACCCGGGAGGCCAGGGCGGAATCGCGGAGCCGGAAGGCCGCCTGCAGTCCCAGCTCACAGGTGAGATCCCAGCACAGTTTTTTCCGCTTCCCCCAGTACAGGTCGGGGTGGCTATCGGGGTCCTGGAAGCGTTTTTCCCAGAACTCGAAGGCTTCCCGCAAGAACCCGCCGCCGTCGCGGGGCTGCATTCTTCCCAGCAGAACGAGGGAACCAAGCTCTCCCATGGCGTTCCCGCACTGGGCCGCCACCATGGCCCATTTCCAGGACAGTTCCAGAATTTCTCCGTCTCCCATTGGACTGGAGACGAGAAGCCCTTCCAGGGCGCCGGCGTTGCCCGGCAGGATTGCGGCCATCATGTCCAGCGCAATCTGCCCGATTTCCGACAGGGTGCTGGAAGGCCAGCAATACCACTCAGTCCTTCCACAAACATTCTTGGTGAGCCAGGTAATGCGTTTCCTGGACTGTGAGACCCAGGGAGGAAGTTTTCTGCATTTCTCGCGGTATTCAGATGGATTGTCGACCTCCTCTTCCATTTTTTCGGGCGAGCACAGGTCTTCCATCGTCGATGAAAGCTCGTCAAGGGTAATTTTGAGATCCAGATAGCAGACAAACATGGCGGACTCCCTATTTTATGGACAGTGCAGTAGTGATGGGAGGATAGCAATAGAAGTGCATATCCGTCAAATTACATGTAATAATAACCACGCCGGCCGATGGCCTTTCTTTTTCCTGCGGCAGAAGGAACGGAACGTGGACTTGCGGGGGACGGCACAAATTGTGTGGAACGGAGGTACTATATGTCTTTGCCCTCGGTAATTTTCAGGTAATCCCCATGCCCCGTCCCGCGTTAAAATATCCTGTGGATCCTGGTCTGCTTTCCGGGTTTCTGGCCCTGTCCCCCTGGAGCCAGACAGAGATGGCCAAACGCTTTGGGGTTGGCCGGGCCAACTGGGTCGGTCTGCTGCATGGCCGGCGGACCATAGGCGAGCCCCGCTTCCGGGATCTGCTGCGCTGGGTAGGGCTGCAGGTACAGGATGGGGAGCTCTGCAGGCTCCCGGGACTTGTGGTCTGGCGGATTGCATCCGCGCAGCATGTTGAGGCGTTCCGGAACCTGCCGGCTACCCTGCAGCCAAAGGACACCTGGGATCTGGTGGTGTCTTCCCCGGTACCGGACCGGGACTGGGTCCACCTGCTGGTGCAAAAGGCGGAGAAATTTCCCCTGCTGCTGTCGGTGCGGCCCCAGTGGTATCCTTTCCTGCAGACGTTCCAGCCAGGGCTGCTCAGACACCACCGCCTGTGGTGTTTTGACCAGGCAGTGGGCATCGAAAAAATTCATGCGGTACTCGGGGAAAATCAGCCTGCTGTTCCGCTGGAAACGGGAAACCGGTGGTTTGTGGCCCGGGAGACCGCAGAATTGCGGGAACCGGATCTGGAGGAATGGGCCCGCTGGATGCGGCAGATCCTGCATGTGGATACCAGTGCCTGGCTGCTGCCTGGTCTCGTAGAAAACGAGGGAGGAAAAGTCCAGGAAAAGGATGCGTCCGACGATCCGCAGGTCAGCGGGAAAATCTGGACCTATCTGTCCCATCGCCTGGATCTTGGGGACACCCATGCTTCCGTCTGCAGCATTCCAGTATTTTCCCTGGAAACGCCCGGCAATGTTCCCCTGGGAATGGTCCGGCTGGATACAGCCTTTCTGGGCGAGGAGGCGGTAGAGACCGGCCGGCGCCATCGACTGGCCTTTTACCGGGACGACCATTCTGGCGTGCTCTGGCTGATACGTCTGCGCGATCCTGCAGGCTGTGCGGATTCCGCGCAGCCCACATCTGGACGCCCGCAATCCCTGGGACTGCTGCGGCGGGAAGCGGTGCTGGGTATTCTGGCCGGTTCCCCGGAATTTTTGGCCCTTGGGAACGTGGTTGGCTGTTTCAAAAGCCGGGGGGAAATGGAACGGTGCCGGGAGGAGCTGGCAGAGCCAGAATGACCCCGGATTTCCTGGCATGGATCTAAGGGAAATCCGGGACTCCTGGGGCTGCTGCCGGTACCTGCCGCCTGGCATGGGCGGAACTCCCGGACAGGAAGTGTATGGCTGCAATGGTTTTGTGGCCTGCTTTGCCACGGCTGCAGCCAGATGTATTCGCTGGTGACAAAATCCTGACGGGTTATGCAGGGCATGCTTCCCTGCGGAATATTCCGACGCCCGTGTGCCGAAATCTGGCGATTCCTCACCAGATGCCAGAAGTTCGCGATTGGCGCTATGCTAGGAAGGAATTTTTGGAGGGGTGCGGCGGATGGAGCCAGGAGGAGCATATCCCGGAGCAGGGACCTGATGGACTGCCTGCCGGGCCATAGCCAGGTGCCGGGGGCTGTCTTCTCCGGGGACCGGTGCGGGAATGGTACACTTAGTGGCCATCCATGAAAGGACTGTTCCTGCTCGCGCTCAAACTGCTTCTGGGAGACAGGGGGAAATTTGCCACTCTGGTCATTGGCATCAGCTTCGCCGTTTTTCTCATGATGCAGATGACGTCCATGTTTTTCGGCATCATCCAGCACTCCGCGGCCAATATCATCAATATTGGCGCCCGAATGTGGGTCCTGGACCCAGCCATCCGGACCCCGCTTAACAGCATTCCCATGCCGGGCTATATCCTGGACGCCGTACGCAGTATCCCTGGGGTGGAATACGCAGAGCCTCTCTATATGGGCGCAGGGCTGGTCCACCTGGACGACGGGACATACCAGCCAGTCACCATCATTGGTCTTGACGACGCTACCCTCATGGGCCGGCCCGATCTGGTGGCAGGAAAGATCCTCGACATTTACCGGACCAACGCCTTTTTTGTGGTGAAAGACGGGAATTATGCCAAGCTGGGCAGCCCTGGAATCGGTACTACTTTTGAAATCAACGATCACCGGGGGATGATTGCGGGGATTGCCCAAGTTCCCCTGGGCAGCCTGTTTGGCATCCCGACGCTTTATACAACCTATACCCGTGCTACCGAGGATCTGCCCCCGACCCGCTATTCGATCTCCTACATCCTGGTACAGCCCAAAAGCGCCCAGGACATCCCGAAAATCGAGGAGCAGGTGCGGAATCTGGGCTACCTGGCACTGACCGACCAGGAATTTATCCGCCGCAACGACCAGTTCTATGAATTCCAGACCGCCATGGGCATCAATATCCTGATCATGACGCTGATCAGCTTCATCGTGGGCCTTTCCATTGCGGGAGAGACGTTCTACATGTTCGTCCTCGACAACCTGGAACGCTTCGGCGCACTCAAGGCCATCGGTGCCCGGGGGAGCGATCTCGTCCGGATGATCGTCTTCCAGGCACTGGTGGTGGGATTTCTGGGATATGGCTTCGGCGTCCTGTTTTCCTCTGCCCTGATCGGCTTCAGCCGTCTCAGGATCCCCAACTATGCCGCGGTCATCAACTACCAGAATCTTCTTCTGGCCTTTGGAATGGTGCTGGTGATTTCGGTTGTCTCCAGCTATATCGGGATACGCCGGGTTATCCGGATCGACCCGTTCGATGTCTTCCGGAGCTGACCGTGATTGAAGTCCGCAGCATCAGCAAGTGGTTTGGCGAGGGGAGCGCGCGTACATGTGCCGTGCGCGATGCAAGCTTTTCTGTTGGTCATGGCGAGATGCTCTATATCGTTGGGCCCTCCGGTTCAGGCAAAACTACACTTCTCAGCATTATCTCCGGGATTCTGCGCCCGGATTCCGGCAGTGTGACGGTCAACGGTGTAGATATCTGGAGCCTGGACAGCGATGCACTGGCGGATTTTCGCCTGCGGACGGTCGGGTTCGTTTTCCAGGACTACCATCTGTTCCCGCGCCTGTCGGCCCTTGAAAATGTAGCCATTCCCCTGGTTTTGCGGCGCGAGCGGTGGGAAACTGGGCTGGAGGCGGCACACCGGTCCCTGGAGGCGGTGGGTCTGGCCAGCCGGGAGGCACTTTCCCCGAAAAAGCTTAGTGGAGGAGAACAGCAGAGGGTTGCTATTGCCCGTGCCATTGTGGCCGCTCCGGACCTGCTGATCTTTGATGAACCCACCGCATCCCTGGATGGAGATACCGGGAAAAAGATCGTTGGCTTTGTCCGGGACAATATTCTGAACGGGCAGCGTGCCATTATCATCGTTACCCACGATGAACGCATATATGAATTTGCCTCGCGTATCCTCCACATGGAGGATGGCCAGATGACCGGTGAACTGGAAAAAATCCCATGAGAAAGCGTCTGCTGTTTGCCCTGGCTTTTCTCGGTATCGTTGCCGGGGTTGTAAGCGCCTACCTGTACCGCCAGAAGCCGGCAGCTCCAGCCCCCCTGGCCCCCAGCCGGAATCCTTACAGCGATGGCATCTATGCGGAGGGAATCATACAGAGCGCACAGATGAACGGGGAAAATATCAATATCTATCCCCAGGTCGGCGGGACGGTCACTAAGGTGTTTGTCCACAATGGGGAGCCGGTTGTAAAGGGAACCCCCCTGTTTGCGCTTGACGATTCTGTCCAGAAACGGGTGGTGGCAGAAGACCAGGCCAGAATCGGTGCGGCCAGGGCTTCCCTTGCCTACCAGAGCCACCAGCTGGAATTTCTCCAGAAGGAAGCCCGTCTCGATCCCCGCTCCGTTAGCCGTATAACGGTCGTCAGCGCCCAGGACAACCTGCAGATCGCCCGTGAAAATCTTCAGGTTGCGATCCGGACCCTTTCGGCAGACCAGGCCCGGCTGGCGCTGTACCAGGTAGATGCCCCGGTCAGTGGAACCATCCTGAGGGCAGGAGGGACAGCGGACGGCGCCTATGCCTCTCCCCAGGGAGTTTATGGAACTTACAGCCAGGGCATGAATCCGGTCGTTGTCATGGGAGAAAAAAGCCCGGACCTGGAAGTCCAGGCATACCTGGACGAAATTCTCGTTCCGAGACTGCCGGCATCTTCCCGGATCGCCGCGACCATGTTCGTCCGGGGCGCTCCCCGCGTGTCGATTCCCCTGAAATTCGTCCGGATCCAGCCCTATGTGGTGCCCAAGATCGAGCTGTCCAACCAGCGGACGGAAAAAGTGGATGTACGGGTGCTTCCAATCCTGTTCCGGTTCACTCCCCCCAAAAAACTGCATCTGTACCCGGGAGAACTGGTCGATGTCTATATTGCCGCGCTACCCTGAAATTCCTGGAACCAGAGCCAGGCAGAAACCCCATGCAGGGATTACTGACCGGACCTGGACACGCGGTTCCATCCTTCCCGGCGGAAGAGGCCGCAAAGCAGGCCAGCCGGATGCCAGATATATTATGGGCTCACAGTTTCGGACATTTTCCTGTGGCCAGCGTGCTGCGCCTTATTGACTGTTCCTGTCGGGACAGCGGATCATAAAGATCGGGAAGTGGGACTGCAGCTGTGGCCGGTGTCCTCGCATGTACGGCAAAAGAAGGGGTAGCCTGATGAAAAAACCTGTTTTTCTGGCGGGGATCCTGGTGCTTGCGGCCTTGCGTGGCGTAGCGGTCGCCGATCTTCCCTTCAGCATCCAGCTCAACCTGGGTGCCCCGCCGCTTTATGGACCTGCCGTTGTTGCACCTTCCATGTTCTGGGTGCCGCAGCTCGGCATGTATGCCGCCTACGGCTCCTCCTACCCCATTTTCTACTATGGGTCCAGCTACTATTACCTGTATGGGGGCCGCTGGTATGCCGGACCGGATTTCCGTGGTCCCTGGCGCCCCATCGTGATGCCCCCGCCAGCCCTGCAGCGCTGGCAGCCTGGCGAATGGCGGGGACTCCAGGGAGACATGGAACGCTACCGGCAGGATCCCCACTGGCGCCATTTCCGGGCTGACCGCCGGTATCGGGCTGGACCGGGATACCGGGGTCCTGAAGGAGGGAGGCAGAACATGCCTGGCTATTACCAGCCTCCCATGCAGGGGTATGGTCCCCATCCGGGAGGGGTGCCTCCCATGCAGGGGTATGGTCCCCATCCGGGAGGGGTGCGCCCCATGCAGGGGTATGGTCCCCATCCGGGAGGGATGCGCCCCATGCAGGGGTATGGCCAGCAGGGGGGTAACCGGAGGCAGTCTGGCTACCGCAGGTCCGGTGGCGGTCATCCCCACCCTGGCGGTGGAGGAGGTCATGGTCCGGGTGGTCCGGGTGGTGGACATGGCCCCGGCGGCTTTCGGGGATTTGGTCCACATTAAGAAATTCTGGGAGCAATGGCCGTGGAGAGCGCAGGAATCCGGAACAGGGTAGTGCAGCCTGGTCCTGCTTCGGTGTGGACCTCCCGGCTGGCCAGCGTCTGGCAGTGGCTCCAGCTTCTCCTTGCTGCCTGCTTTATGGTCTGGACGGGTACAAGTGTCTATTTTTTCCTGGCGTTCCATTTCTGGGTCGCGGTACTGCTTTCCAGCTTTTCCCTGATTTTTGTGCTCTTCATCGTGCTGCTTCCAGTCCTTTCCATTATCGGAAGCCATCTGGATACGAACCGCTAGGCTGTTAGGAAGCCCCTGGCCACTCTTCACTCTGGAAGCCAGAGAATGCGAGGAGCAGTCTCTGCAGAAAACGTGAGTTTCCAGGTGCCGTGAGACCATCTGGTCCAGTCCCCTTTCGGCTGGTGGCGATGGCAAAACGGCCCACTGTGTGCTGTTCTCCGGCTTTGCCCTTGTGTCGCAGGTTGGCGACACAAGGGCAGCCGGGGGTTCCATCGGGAAAGCAGGGAGATCGTGGCCTGGCTGGACCGGTCCAGGCAGAATCTGCAGCGGTCAAGAAATATGAAAAGATTAGCTTTTCCTGAGAGGCTTTTGCTTTACCTGTGCCCCGGAAGCGGAACAGGATCCTCCCCTCCGCATGAAAAACCCCTGTCCCCGTCGGGGTATGGCGACAAAGTCTTGGGAAAAGTACATAAAAATACTTTTAAAACAGCAAGATATATTTTGGCATGGCTTTTGCTTTTTGTTGGGCATGAAAAATTGCCCGTCAAATTTCCGCCCCTGCATATTTGCTGCTGCCGCAGCGCTGACCCTGTCTGGTGCTGCGCAGGCATCTGCTGAAACCTTCCATTTCTCCGCCCTGGAGAAACGGGCTGGGCATCTGGCCCGGGAACCCTATGATGTCCAGATGCCCAGAATTCCGGCATTCCTGGAACACCTGAATCCAGCGCAGTACGCTGAAATCCAGGACGTGGACCCCTACTGGTCCACCAGCCGCGGAAACTTTCGGGTCCAGTTCTATCTGCCCGGCCGGTTTTTCCCCCGCCCAGAGAAAATTTCCGAAATCGTGGACGGCAGGGCACGGCTGATCCCGCTCCGCCTCCAGGATTTTACCTTTGGTAGCCTGCACCCGCAGGGGCTTTCCAAAAATCTCGGCTACGCCGGGTTCCGCCTGCTCTATCCTCTGGATAATCCGCCGCATCACAACGAGTTTATTTCCTTTCTGGGTGGTACCTACTTCCGCGCAGTTGGACAGGGCGGGATCTATGGTACTTCCGCGCGCGGGATCGGAATCGATACGGCACAGCCATCGGGCGAAATTTTTCCCTATTTCCGCCATGTGTGGCTGCAAAAGCCGGCTCCTGGGAAAAACGGCATGACGGTGTATGCCCTCATGGACAGCTCTGCCGTGACCGGCGCCTACCGCTTTGACATTGTTCCGGGGAAAAGCACTACGGTCCATGTCCGCGCGACAATTTTTCTGCGCAAACCAGTACGGGTGCTAGAACTAGCTCCGCTGACGAGCATGTTCTGGCACGGGCAGGGGCGCGGTGTAGACGCTGGCGACTGGCATCCTGCCCAGCATGATTCCAGCG
Source organism: Acidithiobacillus sp. (assembly GCA_027365525.1). GTDB lineage: Bacteria > Pseudomonadota > Gammaproteobacteria > Acidithiobacillales > Acidithiobacillaceae > Igneacidithiobacillus. The sequence continues at coordinate 2,984 of DAHXMJ010000044.1, read as the reverse complement.
AACTGGTGATGGCCAACGGGAACGGCGAGTGGATTAGCCGCCCCCTGAACAACCCGCTGTTTACCCAGACGACTACCTATGGGATGGACCATCCTGAAGGTTTTGGACTGGTCCAGCAGAACCGCCATTTTTCCGCCTACCAGGGCATCACCACCCAGTACCAGCGGCGGACGAGTGTCTGGGTCCAGCCAGATGGTGACTGGGGCAAGGGACAGGTCCGACTGGTGGAGCTGCCCACGAACAATCCCAACATGGACAACATCGTGGCTTTCTGGGTTCCAGCCCAAGCGCCCAGGCCACGCACCGCCTTCCATTTCAGCTACACGGTCCGCTTTTTCCTCGACAACGCACGTCTGGTACCCCTTGGGCATCCGCAGGCTACTTTCCTTGGTTACGATACCCACAACCCTGACATCCGTACGGTTGTGATCGACTTCCGTGGAGGCGCACTGACCCGGCTGCCCGGAGAGATGCCGGTTGCGGAGCATTTCACGGCGGCCAACGGTGCCCGTGTGCTGTCCAGAAAACTGGAGTGGGATGCGGAACACCATTTCTGGCGGGTGATCGCCCGGGTCGAGCCAGGGAAGGCCCCCAGCAATTTACGCTGTTACCTCAGTCTTCATGGCCAGGTGTTGACCGATACCTGGACCTATCTGCTGCACCCTGCGCAAGGAGGCCATTAAATGTATACGGACCAGTGGGGGCATGGGCCCTGTCTGCTTCAGGGGAATGCCTTCGGCCAGACGGAAATGGAAGACACCGCTGCGGTCCATCTGGCCGTGATGGGACGGGTAGACGCCTATCTGGGGCGCATGCTGCTCAGTGATGCCCAGCGGCTGTGGCTGCGGTCCGAGATTCTGGTCCAGCTGGGCCGGACGGCTCCGGAAAAAGAAGAGCAGGATCTGCTGGTACAGGCCTTTGCCGGGCTGCAGATAGCCCTTGCCACCCTTAGTGGCGCTGATGAACTGGAAACCCGTCTGGCCCTGGCCCTCGGGAATGCCGCGCATGCAGACCCGGAAGCCGTGCCTTCGCGCTGGCTGCGGGAGTGCTGCCAGCCCGTGTCCCAGCGCAGCCCCATGGCCTCGCAGCCCATGGAAAGATCCCTGGCTGCGGCCGGAACGCGGGTCTGGCAGTCTCTGCGTGGCCTGTGGCACAAGAGCCGAGACGAAGCCGCATTCCAGGGAGGCGTACGTTGAAGATTTCCCCCCGGTACTGGGAGGCATTCAGCCAGAGCCGGCGGCGCTGGCTCACGGCTCTGATCGTGCTGCCTGCAGCGGCGCTGGGGCTCCTGCTGCAGAGTTTTCTCGACCGGTTTCTTCCCCTATGGCTGGAAATCGTGACGCTCGTGATCTTCGTGCTGCTTTTTGCCTGGATTTCGGCCGGCTTCTGGACTGCCCTGGTCGGTTTCCTGCTGCTGCTGCGGGGACGTCCGGATACCGCTCCGGGGTGTCCCGAACAGCACCCGGTACCTCCGCGGGCGGACGCGCGCGCCGCCGTCCTGATGCCCATATACAACGAAGATGTAGAGCGGGTGTTCGCAGGGCTGCAGTCAACGTACCGTTCCCTGCAGCGCGCCGGGGCCCTCCAGCATTTTGATTTTTTCCTGCTGAGCGATACGCGGGATCCCGCGATCTGGCTCCAGGAAGAGCAGGCCTGGTCGGCCCTCTGCCAGCACCTGAATGCCTTCGGCCGCATCCACTACCGCCGCCGGCCGGTCAACAACCATGCCAAGAGCGGGAACGTGGCGGATTTCTGCCGTCGCTGGGGCAGTCAGTACGAATATATGGTGGTGCTGGATGCCGACAGCGTCATGCAGGGGGAAACCCTCTACCGGATGCTGGAGATGATGGAGGGCAATCCCCATGTGGGCATCCTCCAGACCCAGCCGGTTGCTGTGAACCGCGGCACTCTCTACGCACGCATCCAGCAGTTTGCGCAGCAGCTGTACGGCCCCCTTTTCAGCATGGGCCTGCGTTTCTGGCAGCTGGGCGACGGACATTTTATCGGCCATAACGCCATGCTGCGGGTGGCGCCATTTGCCGAATTCTGTGCCCTCCCAGTGCTTCCGGGAAAGGCGCCGCTTGGGGGACAGCTGCTGAGCCATGACTTTGTCGAAGCTTCTCTCATGGCCCGTGCTGGATGGGAGGTTTGGTTTCTTCCCAGCCTGCCCGGGAGCTGGGAGGAAGTTCCCCCCACCCTTATTGATGACCTGAAGCGTGACCGCCGCTGGGCGCAGGGAAATCTCCAGCATCTGCGTCTGGTGGCCGGGGACGGTCTACGCTCGGCGCACCGTTACCTGTTCGTCAATGGCGCCATGTCCTTTCTTGCGGCGCCCCTGTGGGGACTGTTTCTCATCCTTGGCGCGCTGGCTTCCTGGCATTTCCAGGGGAGCGCTGGTGCGGGGGAATCCCTGTCGGTCTTCCAGTATTCCTCCAACAACCCCCTGCCAATCTGGATTTTCGCCATTACGGCCATCTTTCTGGTAGGTCCGAAATTCCTTGCCATGTTCTGGGTGCTGCTGCGTGGTGAAAGCCGCAGCTTCGGCGGTGCTGCCGGCCTTTTCGCCAGCCTGGTACTGGAAAGCCTGGTCTCTGTGCTTCTGGCACCGGTGCGCATGGTCTTTCACAGCCTCTTTGTCATCCAGACCCTGAGCGGCCGGAGTGTCCACTGGGGAGCACAGGTGCGGAGTGACGAGGAAACCGGCTGGAAATCCGCCTGGCAGACGTTCGGTTTCTGTACTCTGGCCAGCGCCGTTTTTGTGGCCTTTCTCAAACCCTACCTGGGATTCTGGCATTACGCCTGGCTGCTGCCGATTTTCGGAGGACTGGCTGCCTCGGTACCGCTGGCTGTCCTGACCAGCCGTTCGTCCTTGGGACACATGGCGCGCAAATGGGGATTGTTTGTCATTCCGGATCGTGGGGAATATACGGCATCCCCTACTGCCCGGACAGGGTCTGGTAGGCTGTGGCGTCCAGCAGCCGGTT
>DAHXMJ010000043.1 GCA_027365525.1 Acidithiobacillus sp. | reverse complement strand
GTCCATGTGATAGATGCTCCCGTGCGCCAGTCGCCACCGGCGCCAGAAGGTGGTGTGTCCGGATGAAGCCGGTACCAGACGCTGCGTTTACCAGGCCGGTCATCCGCGCTTCTGCAGCGGTGCAGGAGCCCATCTGGAATGATCGGTTCAGAGGCATGGAGGACAACGCCAGCATCGGCCAGAGCGGAGCGGAAGGTGTCGGCCAGATTATCCATGGCTTTTTCCTCCGATCATGGAGGATATTTCTTGGAGGGCCTCCCGCAGCAGCGCCAGATCATCAGTCGAAAGTGCTGACCCTCGCAGTATCCTGCCAGCATGCCAGAGACTGGCAATGGCTTTTCGTCCGCGGGGGCTTGTGTCAGAATGAGGGCCGCTGAAGTTGTTGCTGTTAGAAGCCCCGGGATTGCGGCCCGGGGCTTTTCTATTTGGGGCGTTCATACGGCTGCCCCCATCTTGCGGTCTACCCACGCCAAAACATCAGCGGTGACCCACGCGACTCGGGTGCTGATAAGTTTTCTGGGCGCTGGGAAAGTGCCCTCATTGACCAGCTTATAAACGGTAGAGCGGCTTAACGTGGTGATCTCTTGGACCAAACGCACATCTGCCAAAGGTGGGTATTCTTTGATCTGCATGTCGGGTGCCTCTTTCGAAGCGCCCCGGCCATAAACGGGAACGGCCACGGGGCGCAAGCTCTAGCTGCACACCCATGGCCGTCTGGACCCGATGGTGTCGGATAGCTTGGCAATTCGCCCTGGAGGTCAACTCCCGATGGCGTCGGCTCAAGGCCGTCCTTACTATCCGTGCCGTGCTAATTTACGGCATGTTTACAGTGTAAACCACTCCCGCGAAGTTTGTAAATGTCCGTGCCTGTCCCTATGTAGCATAATTGGAGATTCGCAACGCTTGGTTACACCTTTCGCTCGTCTGGTGCAATCGTGTTCTCCACGCGCTGCGCCAGTGGTTACTGCTTACGATTCTATGGCGTATTGCATCTGGTAGCGGTATCAAATTCATGTCGTGCCCTTCATTCCGAATAGGTGCCATGCCCAGGCCGGTGAAGGTTCCGGCCTTTCGCCCGCCGGTACAGCTCAAATCACTCCGCGCAATGGTACGACCTTTGCACCAGCCAGAAACGCGCCCCAGTCCCCCATCACCGCCCGGCGCTTCTCCAGTAGATCCGTCCGTCGATAGGCACCCTCCACGCCACCAATGGCATGAGCCAGACACTGCTCGACCACTTCCCGACTGTGCCGCGTCCTGTCCGCCGCCCAGTCCCGAAAACTGCTCCGCATGCCGTGAACAGTGGCGTCCGGCACCAGCAGGTGAAGCTCCCGGCTTACGGCCACATCGGTTAGCGCGTTTCCTTTCGTGCCTGGGAACACGACGGCATCCCGTCTGGCTTGGGCGACGTGCTCCAGTATCCCGATGGCCTCCCCGGCCAGTGGCACCGTGTGGGGTTTGTCTGTCTTGGTCCTGCTCCCGGGGATCGTCAACACCCTGGCGTCCATGTCGATTTCTTCCCAAAGCAGGCCGCGAATCTCACCAGAACGGCACGCGGTCAGGGCAATCATGCGCAGGCAGAGGGCGCTCACCGTTTGCCGGTCCCGCAGCCTCGACATTACCTCCGGCAGATCAGGGTAGGGGACTGCGGCAAAGTGGCGGCGGTTCTGCACCTTCCTGGCCTTGGGCAGCAGGTGCTCCAGATTGCCCTTCCAGCTGGCGGGATTCACCAGTGCCCTGTCGCGGTAGCCGAGAACCGCCGCACGGTCCAGCACGGCCTCGATACGCTGGCGCAGTCTGGTTGCTGTCTCCGTTCGGGTTGTCCACATGGGACCGAGAACCCGCAGCACGTCCTCGACAGTGATGTCACCCGGCAACTTGTCACCCAAGACAGGGCCAGCATACTCGGCCAGCGTGTTTTCCCACTGCTGCGCATGCTTGGCGTTTCTCCAGGCGGGGCGCAGTGCTTCAATGGTGTCCCCTGCAAGCGCCCTGAATGTGGGGATCGCCTTTTCTTCCTCGGGGTGCAGGACTGTGGCCGGGTCAATGCCGTCCCGGACCGCCTTCCGCAGATCCAGCACAATCTGTCTGGCGTCTTTCAGGCTCACCACGTCGGCACCGCCAAGACCGAGTTCCCGCACCCTGCCGCCTTTCGACCACCGGAACACCCAAAAGCGCGTTCTTCCCCCGTTGCGTACCCGCAGATACAGGCCGTTCCCATCGCTGTGGCTGCCGTCCCTCGCTGCGGTAACTGCTCTTGCTGTCAGCGCCATTGCACCGCCTCCGCCGAACTTTTCAGGTCTTACAGCAGGTCTTACACCTTGACGTGGATTTTATCGAATCCATGCGGACAGTATAGAACAGGAAGGTTTGCAACTGAATGGAAAACAAGGAACTTTTTGGACAATATCGGACGGCGTGGAACAGGACTGAGGGGGACTCTCTCTCCGCCATAATCAAAATATAACCCATTGATGTTATGTGGTTTTATTCTTCTGGCCCATTTTTTCCCACCCGCATGTCCTGACAGGTGACCGATCTCCCGGCCATAATTTGACACCTGATCAAATTTTGCTTCTGTTCGCCTCGTGTCAAGCTCAGCATAAAACAAAGCCACTTCCCGGACTGAACATGAAAACCGGTATCAGGAAAACGGAGCTCATCGGTGCCATCTGGATCCGCATGCAGGTGAACTATCATTTAGAACTGGCTTATCGGTACAATTTCTTTTCCAAAGGGTGCCAGCGCGAGACCAGCGAGTTTTATGTGCTGGACCGCGAATGGAATGCCAATGATGGTGATCGCGCAGAGCAGCGCACTGGCAAGGTGTCCTAGGGCCAGCCACCACCCGCACAGCAGGACCCAGATTACGTTGCCCAGAAGGCTGAGAGTACGGCCGGCCGCACCAGAAGGCCGCTCAATGACCTCGCGGCCAAATGGCCAGAAAGAAAAAGTACCGATGCGGAAGGCTGCGACGGCCCATGGAATACCAATGATGGTAATGGCGGAAAGAATTGCGGCGAGCCACCAGCTAAGCCCCATGAGAAGACCGCCAAACACGAACCAGATGATATTGCCGATAAAACGCATAGATTCCCCTTTTTTTGGGCATCCAAATCCTACCGTTTCAAACCCTGCACGGACAGGGCAGGCACGTATCGTGTTCTGCCGGTATTTTGCCATAGTTAAGGCGCCGCGAAAAAATGGGGGGGGCGCAACGCGCTGGAGGTCGCTATCAGGGGCAGCTCCGAAGAGTCCCTGTGCATGTTGGCAGGGATCACCAGAGAGCCGGGCGGCGATCTACGACCATGCACAAGCCAATACCAGACGCTAGGGAAAGCAGCCGCCTGGAGGCTGCCGAAGATGAGGATGGAATTCATGGGAGAGTAGTCCCGCAGGTCCCAGCCATCAACTGCACTGGGAAAAAACCCATCTCAAGGACCGTTGACGTACTCTTGCGTACGCTGCTTTACCCGAATGCCGCGGAAGTGGCTGGTGAGGCGGCTGCTGCCGGCATGCGCATGCTGCTGCGAATCGTTTCTGGCGTCCTCAAGCGGAGACATTCGCTTGACTAGAAATCTAGTCTGGCATGGTTTTCCCCATGCCGGTGTCTGCGCAGAAATACCGGCTGTGCCTATGATCAGGCAGGTCTGCCTAGTGGGAGGGAAGTACCAAATTCTCTGTGAGGGAGCCAGGAATATCCACGCAGAAGGCATGGATGGCTGAAGGGAAAATACTGGGGCGGGATTGCACCAGGGAGCTTCTCGAGTTTCTTGCGGTTCTTTCTGCTCCTAGGCGGAAACGGAAAAGCGGAAATTTCATAAGAAAAGCAGAAACATCACAAAGACAAAAAAGATTAGTATGGCCTTGCTGCTGATTTTGGCGGTTATGGCAGCGACAAGACCCCATGTCTGGCTACGTTTCGTGGCCTCGGCTGTGGCGGCCAACGGTGGCATGATCTCTTGCAGGGCAAGATGCAGGGAATGGACCTGCGCACAGGATCCCTCGGCAATCTGTATGCCCCCATTCAGGAGATGCTGTACCTGCGCCATCCGGTCATTCACGGACTGGACTAGGGAATGCAGGGTGCTGGATAGATCCCCTGCAGCCGAGGGAAACTGAGGTGGTATCGTCGGAATGGCTTCTGGTCCAGACATTTCTGCACTATCCATGGCTATCTCCTTAATGCTTCCAGCCAGCCCTGCATGTTTAGGCACTACTTTTGGATATGGATCAGAAGAACCAGTAGTGTCACACCAAGACCAGTGCAGATGGTACTGGCGATCGTGGCAATGATACTCCAGGTGCGGGCTGATTTGGCCCGTTCCTGGGCCGTATCTGCAAGCTCTCGTACTTCTTTCGCGGCCTTGGCGGCTGCAGTCATCTGGGGCTGGATCTGCTCCATGGCAGCTGTTAGGGAGTGGATGGTCTGGGCTGACTCTACGAGCAGGCGTTCCGCATCTTCAGTCAGCCTTGCCACCGACCGGGCCAACTCTTCCGGCTGGCTCCAGCGGGATTCTGTCGGTGTTCCAGACAGACCATTGCCCTGCTGGGCATGACCAGATTCCAGACTGCTCATGATGGGTTTTCCTCCTGTGGATGCCCAGGATTGTGTGGCCAGTCCTGTAGGGCAAGATTCCCGAATCTTGTGCCAGAGATGGTTTAACCCTCACTGCTGGCCATTGTCAACCGTTGCTGGAAGGCGGGGTACTCTTCGGTGGAATCATGTAGATTTCTTCTTGCCGTATTCTCTGGGTGTTTCCCGGAAAGCGGATTCATGTGCTCCACGGGGTTCTGGAAAATACCGCTTAGGGCAGGAGCCGGTTTAGATCCTGCCTTCTGTGGGTTTTCCTGACAACAGGCCTAGACGGGAATGGCCGTTTCCACCGGGAAAAATATCTCCTGTCAGTTCAGGCCGTCCTTTGTACGCCAATGTGGGCTGGAAATCTGTAAATTGTCCAGACAAAATATTAGAAAATTATATAATTCATATTTTAAACCGGCTGTAAGGTTGGGTTATGATAATTCGCCAGAAATTTGCGGAAGAGGGTCCGGCATGCGTTATGGGATTGCATCTGCTCTGCTGTTTTTTGCGCCGGTTGTGGCACTGGCGGTTCCTTCTTCTGCGCCCGTCCTGTGGAGTTTGGATCTCCCTGGGCCAATATACAGCATTCCCAAGGTGTCGGACGGAACAGTCTATCTGGATACGGCCCAGGCACATGGCCCCAATGTTTTTGCGGTAAAAAAGGGTCGGATCCTGTGGCGTTTTGCGGCTGGTGGAGCCATACCTAGGGCAGTGACCATCGGAGGAGAGCAGGTGTTTGTGGCCTCGGATGTGGGCCAAACCCATTTTATGCGGGCAATCAATGCAAGGACAGGGGCCCTGGTCTGGGACTATGCGCGGCGGGAGCCACCCCAGTGCATGTGTAGCCATATCAGTCACTATGCAGGGAATCTCCTGTTTGCCCAGACGGATGGTCACAGCCTGTATGCCTTTCATCCCGTTGGCAATATGCCAGACCATCGGATCTGGCGTTTTGTTGGGGATGGGGCGCGCCTGACGGTGCCAGCCGTGAGCGGGGACACGGTGGTTTTCGGATCAGCGGACCATCGGGTGTATGGCCTCGCTGCCGGAACGGGAAAAATCTTGTGGAAGCAGTCGACAGGATACTCCTTCGTGGCTGGGCCTGTGGTATGGAACGGGACAGCGATTCTGGGAAACCGCGGGGGTACGGTACATGCCTATTCGGCGGTGACAGGAAAACCACTGTGGAGCTTTTCTACGGAAGGCCCTATTGATGCGCCAGCACTGGTCTGGCGCAACCGGGTGTTCGTGGCGTCAGGCCCTGGAGACCGGGGAATTTATGCCCTCGCAGCGGCGACAGGGCATCTGCTGTGGCGTGCACGGTTGGGGGATTATACGCGGTGGGCGCCTGTACTGGATGGTACGACTCTGGTGATTGCGTCCCGGGACGGTTATCTGGCAGGGCTTTCGGCACAGACGGGTCGGGTCCGGTGGCGGACCCGGCTGCAGGGTGAGCCTCTGTCCCAGCCCCTGCTCTGGCAGGGGAAAATCGTGCTTAAAGTCAACGATCACCGGATTGAGGCCTATGATGCTGCGGGCGGGCGTCCAGAGTGGCTTTATGCCACACGGGCTGTCGTGACTGCTCCAGTAGCGGGAGAACATCACCTCTACGTCGGCACGAGTGCCGGAAAACTGCTGTCTTTCAGGTCCTGAGGAAGCAGCTCTCACCGTCTGGGGTATCTGGCCCCCAAATTTGCACCAGAAAGTCGGGCTGGGGGAGAGGGCTGCCATGCGTTTTGGGGTAGCCTGGCGCCGCGTGCTGCTGGCGGTACCAGGCCCGCAGGGAAGCGCTTAGGGGTACGCCATGCAAGGGATATCTTGTACTTATCCCTGTAGAGCCAGTGGGAAATTGAAAAAATTTCGGGAGAACTGGTCCGGCAGAATGCTGTGGCAACACCACTGGAAATGGGAGGTTTTTCCAAACATGGGGTGTTCTGGATCGGGGTCGGGTGTTGACATCCTCCTCGCCCTCAGCCTATAGCTGCCGCTCTTGAGAGCGGAAAGGACTGGGATCCCTTCCTGTTAGCAGCGGCCTGACTTCAGCCTCTTCGATTGGCCGGATCTCTTTGGCTCCGGCCAACTCCCAGACTTTTATGTCTAGAAACAGGCCACCCCGGCTGCCCCGCCTTTGACTGTACCCCTCTCGCGAGACATGTTCCGTATGACCGCAGTGCCGACGGTGAAACATGGCCTGTTCTTTCCGGTTCTCCGCGTCCACGACTCCACAGACCGACAGATTTGCGAAGTGTAGGCGGGGTCTACCCGCAACAGCATTCTCCCGAGCTACTGGAGCTTGTACTACAGGAACCGGAGCAGCGTGCCCCATCCCTGGTCGAGGATGGCCCTGTTGAGCCCCGTTTTTGCCGGAACTTGCGTCTGGGACTTTTTGACGGCCCCCTGGCGGAGGCCGTCATGTTCCGCACCTAGAGGTCTTCCAGCACCACGGCCGCGAGGCTTTTGCTGGTGGCGGTACTGGCCTGATGCAGTACGGTCTTGCGAATCTCCGCGATCCACTGGTGCAGCCGCGTGATTCTGGCTTTCTGCTTTTTCCAGTTGGCTGAAAACTTCACCTTCTTCGCCAGCTTTCGCTGTTCTCTGGCGAGCTTTCCCTGCAAAGCCCGGTAGGCCGTCACCGGCAGGAACATGGCGCCGTCGGGCAGGGTGAGCAGGTTGGCTACCCCACGGTCGCCGCCAACCGCCGTGGTGGACGGATGTACTGGGTCGGGAATTTCCTTTTCGGTCTGGATGGCGGCATACCATTGCCCGCCCGAACGGCTGACGGTGGCGTTGCGGATCTCGCCGCCGATGATGCAGGACTTGCGAAACTTCACCCAGCCAATGCGCGGCAGGAAGATGCGGGGAAGCATCTGTCGACCATCGTTATCCACTGTATGAAAATCCAGCTTTATCTGTTCCGGATCGCGATAGCGCAGGCTGTCGTGCCGCCCTTAATCTTCCTGAATACAGGAAACCGCCTAGGGTTCTCCCTGTCATGGGCGTCCTTGAGTGCCCGGGCAAGATCCTGAGCGTCTGCTGCGGCTGCGAAGGCGATTCAGCCAGAAAACCGAAGGCTTCCGGGTTGCGCCACGACGTGAGCAGGTCGCAGAGACCGGGATAACTCAACGTGCCACATTGATGGTCCAGATAACTTTTCTGAACGGACATAACGCGATTCCAGACGAAACGCACGCAGCCGACGGCACGGGCCAGGATGTTTTCTTGCTCGAGCGAGGGTTCCAGACGGTAGCGCACGGCTTTGTGAATCAGCATGGCGAGGTTGTACCATAACACACGCTGGATTAGGCGGGCACGGCGGCATTGGGCCGCCTACCCGCCCGCTATCCATCTCCGCTCTGAACGGCGGGGCTTTCCGCACTTTCTGGTAAATCCGGTTTCAGCAGATTCTAAAAATTTCCGGAATGGGGATCAGGAATAGTAGTGGGAGATACTTAGGGGGCAATTTATGACCAGAAGCTGCTGGAGAAAATGCCGGCTGGCTGGTACCGAATTGCGGACACAAGATTCTGTGGACTGGAGGACCGATTCAGCAGCCTGAAATTTTTTTCCAGGAAGATGGTTCCTGATCCCTGACCGACACTGCATTCGGAGTGCGTGCAAAAAAATAGAATGATAAAAATCATATAATAACGGTGTATTGTATCGTTTTATAGGATTTTTTCATAAGACTTTAGGTCCAGATCCAGGCTCGTTTGACGTCTTGGAATGCCTGCAAGATAATCAGCAAGAAGCGTTTTCTGCATCCTTGCAGACCGTACGAAGGGGGAAAATGCATCCCTGTTTTGTGACTCCTGATACAGACCGTTCACATCCCTTAGTAGAGTCGGGATGTTGTCCCATGACCCGTTGAAGGGTATCTCCCCAGCCAGCCAGGAAGGGAAAAAACGCTGGCCGGTTTTCCCTGCCCTGTTCTGGAAACAGCTGTTTCTGGTTGTGCCGGCCCTCGTGTTCGCCGGGTGGATGTCCTGGGTGGAGATCATGCAGTGGAAGGCCATCCGGGAAGACGTCGTCCGTCTCGCTCCTGAAGTGGGGAAGAATTACGCCGGAACCCTCTCCAACCGTCTGGATGCCGCATTCGGGGATCTGCAATTTGCTGCGCAAGAGCTCATGGGCCGCCACGCGAACCTGTCGCACCCGGGTCCCGCTGTTGTCCAGCGCCTGGAGCGGTTCATGGCACTGCATCCGGGGTTTTACGCGTTTAACATCCAGTCTGCGGATGGCCGGTCCATCCTCTGGTCGACCCGTGCCTGGAAGGCGGTTCCCATTACTCCAGCCGCACGGTTTACCAGACTGGCCGGGTACCGCAACCGCTTTCTGGGCCAGGATACCTATTCCCGCAGGGCGGGTGCTCCAGTGCTGACCATGCGCTACCGGCTGCGGGATGCTGCAGGTCACATCCTTGGCTTTGTCGGCTCTCCGTACCGTCTGGATACCCTGATGAAAACCCGGATTTCCTATCTGCTCCCATGGACATTCATTGTCCGGGATACGCGTGATGGTGGAGTACTGGGAAGCCTTGCAAACGGAAAGCCCACCTTTGGATCACTGGCTGTTGCTGGCCTGACAAGGGGGGGCTCTTTTCCGGTTCTTGGGTATCCTCTGGTGGTTGAGACTGCGTGGCCCCGGAATCTGGTCTGGAAGCTGTATGTTGCGCGGGCCTCGCTGCGATGGACGGTCGAGGGCATCTCGGCCGTGTTTGTCGTTCTTTCCAGCCTGCTTTTTTCCGTCCGGATGCGCAAACAGGAGCGCCTCGCGTTCCTTAATGCCCGGCTTGCAGATTTTACCATGTTGCTTTCCCGTGCCAATGAAACCATTGCCCGTACGTCATCCGAACAGGAACTTCTCCAGGCGGTCTGTGACCTGGCTATCCAATTTGGACATGTTTCCCTGGCCTGGATTGGCCGTCCTGATACTGCCGGGTGGTTCGCAATCGGGGCTGCCTCGGGAAAAACGACTTATCTGGAACATCTCAGGGTGTCCTCCATGTCCGCATTTCCGGAGGACGGAGGGCCTGCAAGCCATGTCTGGCGGACACAGAAACCCCTCTACTGTTCTTCCTGGGCGCAGAGCGGTTTCATGGAGCCTTGGAAAAATTCCGGTGAAATTTCCATCCTGGAGGCCTCGGCGGCCCTGCCCATTTTTCGGGGAGGGCAGGTTTGGGCTGTCCTGACTGTCTACGATCGGGAAAGTACTTTCTCTGATCCCGCGCTGCAGCATGTCCTGGAAAGTCTCTCCCAAGATATTGGTTATGGCCTGGACCGTCTGGATTCCAGCGCCAGGGAGCGGGAGGCCAGTGCCCTGAATGAGCTTCTGCTGGAAAATATGGCGGCAGGAACCAATGTGATCCGCTATCCGGAGATGGTCATAGAGCGGATCAACGCGCAGGCGCTGGAGATGTTCGGCGCATCGTCCATTGCCCAGGTAGTTGGTCGCCATGCTTCCGAATTCTACGCCGATGCTGGAACATTCCAAAAAATGGGGGAGTTGTCCGGGAAGGTGCTGCAGGCAGGGTGGGGCATGCTGCGCGACGTTCCCTACCGCCGTCTCGATGGACAGACCATCTATGTTGACGTGTCCGGGAAGAGACTGCAGGGAAGCGGTCCGGCACAGCGCATCGTCTGGACCTATGTCGATGTGACCGAGCGCTACAGGAGGACGGAAGAGCTGCAGCAGCAGGCATTAAAGGATCCCCTGACCGGTCTTCCCAACCGTCGGGCCATGGAGAATGTCCTGGAAAATGCCATGAAGCGTGCGCGCCGGCATGAACGTCTCCTCGCGGTCGTGATGATGGATCTGGACGGATTTAAGCCGGTGAATGACCTTTATGGCCATGGAGAGGGAGACCATGTCCTCCAGACCATCGGCACCCGGCTGATGTCCGGTCTCAGGAGTACGGATTTTGTGGCCCGTCTCGGAGGGGACGAGTTTGTTCTGGCAGTGGAAGACTGTTTCACGGTGGAAGAAGTGGAGGATGTGCTAGCCAAGGCGGGAGAGTTGGTCCGCGAGCCGATTGTCCTTAATTCCGGAGTGCAGGTGTCTGTACAGGTCAGTGCCGGGGTGTGCCTGTATCCCCTGAACCCGTGTGAACACCCCGGGGACCTGCTGCGCCTTGCCGACAGGGCCCTCTATTCCAGCAAGGAGCACAAGGCTGACCGCACCGTTTTCTGGGTGTTCTATGAGGAATCTGTTTTGGGGGAAAAAGGCCGGCTCCAGCGAGTTTCCGAAGGAAGATACTTCTAAAAGGGAAACTTGTCTGCTCCATAACTTCAGGAATCCCAGAATTTTTCGGCATGGAAGGAAGAGGGATGCTCGCGTGGAGTGCCCTTTGGCAAGCAGGGGATTGTACCGGCTGGGTCGCCTGAGGCATCCTTGGGAGTGGTTTCAGAAGATGTGGGAAACGCCTAAAGATTTCCTGTTTTCTGACCGGTATGATCTGGGGGCACAGGGCTTCGCTTATGAGCGGGGATGCCAGGCCACCAGAGCCCTGATGCCTGCCAACCCCTGGCCCTGTTTTCAGATGGTGGTCTGGAGTCTGGGGCGGATTTCGCCCGGATTCTCCGGCAACGCGGTTCCAGCACTGTGACGCCTACCCCTGGCTCCACCATGACCGGCCAGGACAACGATCCCCTTATATCCTTCTACAGATACAGAAGCCGGTTGCCAAAAGTACCGGACCAGTACATCCGCTTGACAAGTCCAAATGTGCACGGCTAGAGTTATCGCCGCTGGCGCAGGCCGGCTGTGAGCACTAAAGAGTGAAAAAGGGTTGAGACCGCAGCCGAACCACATTTCCCCTTGTCCTGTCTTCTTTCCGTGAGGTTTCACCGGTCTGAAAGAACTTTCCTTGAATTCGCCCCTGTTGCGTTGGAGCCTTTGGAAAAATCTATAACCGCCCGAAGTCCTGGCGCGACAGCTGGCCCCCATTTCCCTTTCCCTTGCCTGAATCAGGACGTATAGGAGTTTCCTCCGATGAGTGATGCCATCATTTATGTATCCGATGACAGTTTCGAAGGTGATGTACTGCATGCTGAAAAACCTGTTCTTGTAGATTTCTGGGCCGAGTGGTGTGGCCCCTGCAAGATGATTGCACCGGTTCTGGAAGAAGTGGCCCGGGAATACGCCGGCCGCCTGACCGTAGCAAAATTCAACATTGACGAAAATCCTGGCACCCCACCCAAATATGGCATCCGCGGCATTCCCACCCTGCTGCTGTTCCGTAATGGCAAGCTGGAAGCCAGCAAGGTAGGTGCCCTGAGCAAGGCACAGCTGATCTCTTTCCTGGACAGCCAGCTTTGAATACGCCACGTCCCCGCCGCAAAGCCCCTAGGCCCCCCAAATCCTTTCCCAACGAAGATATCCTGATCGAAGAGGAAGAGGCGTTCTGTCCTCCTCCTGGCGCCAATGCCATGAACCTAAGCGAACTCAAGCGAAAATCGGCGGCCGAGCTTGCGGTCATCTGCCAGGAAATGGGCATTGAAGGCGCCTCCCGTCAGAAAAAACAGGAAATCATTTTTGGCATCCTCAAGGCACATGCCCGCAATGGAGATGCCATCTACGGAGACGGAGTCCTGGAAATCCTGCAGGATGGGTTCGGGTTTCTGCGTGCGGCGTCTGGCTCCTATATGGCCGGCCCCGACGATATCTATGTATCGCCCTCCCAGGTGCGACGGTTCAATCTCCAGACCGGGGATACCGTTTCTGGCCAGATCCGCCCGCCCAAGGAGGGTGAACGGTATTTTGCCCTGCTCCGGGTGGAAAGCATCAATTTCGAGGGACCAGAGGCGACCCGCAACAAGGTCAATTTCGATGATCTGACCCCGCTATTTCCGGAAGAATCCCTGCGCCTTGAATCCGAAAACATTCCGTACGGCGAGGTGGCACCGAGGATTATCGATCTTGTTTCCCCGGTGGGAAAAGGACAGCGCGGTCTGATCGTGGCGCCTCCCAAGACTGGAAAAACCGTCCTCCTGCAGCAGATTGCGCATGCCATCACGGCCAACCATCCGGAGTGCTACCTCATCGTTCTGCTTATTGACGAGAGGCCGGAAGAGGTGACCGAAATGCAGCGGTCGGTCAAGGGAGAGGTGGTTTCCTCCACGTTTGACGAGCCGGCCACACGGCATGTACAGGTGGCGGAAATTGTCCTGGAGAAGGCCAAGCGTCTTGTGGAGCACAAGCACGATGTAGTAATCCTCCTGGACTCTATTACCCGGCTGGCCCGTGCGTACAATACGGTGGTTCCTTCCTCAGGCAAAGTACTGACCGGGGGCGTGGATGCCAACGCGCTACAGAAGCCCAAGCGTTTTTTTGGCGCAGCCCGCAATATTGAGGAGGGCGGGAGCCTTACCATTATTGCCACGGCCCTGGTCGAGACCGGCTCCAAGATGGACGAGGTGATCTTCGAGGAGTTCAAGGGCACCGGCAACATGGAGGTTCATCTGGACCGCCGTCTGGCCGAGAAGCGGGTGTACCCTGCCATCAACATCAACAAGTCGGGTACCCGGCGCGAAGAACTCCTGATTGCCGCGGATGCGCTCAACAAGATCTGGGTGCTTCGAAAGCTCTTGGCACCCATGGATCCGATGGAGTCCATGGAATTTCTCCTGGACAAGGTGCGGGCCACCAAAAACAATGCGGAATTTTTTGACTCCATGAACCGGTGAAGCATTTTCCCGCTGGACGGTGGGGAATGCTGAACCTATAATTCGCCAATTTGCTGAAACCTTAGAGTGTCTGCCCAATGAAGCCCAATATTCATCCAAAATATGAAGAAGTGACTGTGACCTGCAGCTGCGGAAATACATTCCAGACTAGGTCGACCGCAGTGCGTGACCTGCATGTTGACCTCTGCTCTGAATGCCACCCCTTCTATACCGGCAAGCAGCGTAATGTTGCTGCAGCCGGGCAGGTGGAGAAATTCCGCAAGCGGTATGGCGGCGGCCAGTAACGATTTCCTGGACGATGGGGACGAGTGAGGATACCCTGCGGGAGCGCGCCCTAGCCTATCATGCCGCAGCGCCCGCCGGAAAACTTTCCGTGGTGCCGAGCAAGGCCTGCATAACGCAGGAGGACCTGTCTTTGGCATACAGTCCAGGTGTGGCAGCCCCGGTGCGGGAAATCGCCGCAGATCCGGACCGGTCCTACGACTATACTGCGAGAGGCAATCTGGTTGCGGTGGTCAGCAATGGAACGGCCGTTCTAGGCCTTGGCAATGTGGGCCCCCTGGCGGGCAAGCCGGTGATGGAGGGAAAAGCCCTCCTGTTCCGGCGTTTTGCCGATATTGACGCGTTCGATATTGAGGTCAGGGCCCGCGATACAGATCACCTGATTGACGTTATCGAGGCCATATCACCCGGGTTTGGCGGGATCAATCTGGAAGATATCGCAGCCCCTGACTGTTTCCGGGTAGAAACCGAGCTGCAGGACCGCTTGGACATCCCGGTATTTCATGATGACCAGCATGGTACGGCTGTGATCGTGGCTGCGGCCCTGCGCAATGCCTTGGAACTCCAGGGAAAGCACTTCGGGTCAGTCCGCGCTGCTATCGTTGGGGCAGGGGCTGCTGGTCTTGCTATTGCCCGAATGCTGCAGGTTCTTGGTATCCAGGACTGTTTTCTGAGCGATGTGCATGGTGTACTCCACAGGGGGCGCCGTGATTTGGGTCCATGGCACCAGCCATTTGCCACGGCTCCCTCGCACTGGTCTCTCTCCGATCTTCTGGCTGGAGCCGATGTCGTCATCGGGGTTTCAGTACGCAATGCGATTCCCCTGGAGTCATTGGCGGGTCTCGCGCCCCGGCCGGTGATTTTTGCCCTGGCCAATCCGGACCCCGAAGTGGACCCTGTGGCAGCCCGTGCCCTCCGCCCCGACGCCATCATTGCGACAGGCCGCTCTGACCTGCCGAACCAGGTCAACAATGCCTTGGGGTTCCCATTTCTTTTCCGTGGAGCCCTGGACGTCCGGGCCCGGAAGATCAATACGCCGATGCTGCTTGCGGCAGTCGAGTCCCTAGCGGCCCTGGCCAGGGAACCGGTACCTCTGGAAGTCTTGCAGGCATACAGTACGGAAGATCCCCGCGCCCTCGGGTTTGGCCCAGGTTACATCATTCCCAAACCTCTGGATCCCCGCCTGCGCGGAAGGGTTGCTCCTGCCGTGGCCCAGGCCGCACGGGATAGCGGTGTGGCACGCATCTGAACCATACATGCCGTGAACTCCCGCAGTACGCGTTTTTTTCGGGTTAGTGCTCCTTGCGGAAGCTGTCCTGCCTCGTTTTCCCGTCCTTGCGGATCTTGTCTCCCTTCTTCCGGGTGTGGCCTGGCCATCCATTCCTGCCTGCGCTGTGCTGTCAGTTTGGAATTTTGGGGGAGATTTGCCTTTGGGCTTGCCGTTGTGCCTGCCAGTCCCGTCTTTCTGTTCATGTTTCTGTCCCGGGCGGGAATGGCTGCGATCTTCTAGCGAGTGAGCAGGAGCCGACGGAACTGGCCCCTGCTTCTCACCGGACCCTGCATGCAGGTCTGGCTGGAAAGTGCCACAGAAAGTGGCTGGTCTGCATCTGGTTTTTTCCCGTAGGGTGGCAAGGGGGCACTGGCTTGGGCACAGGATTTTGGAGGGCTGTTTCTGGTATACTGGCCAAGTCCGGACGGCTTTAAATCTCCCGTGCGGGCAAAAATTATCCGGTTCCTGAACGGAAAATTCCCGGACATAGCATGCGGAACGGCGGTGCCAGTTCCTGGAAGGAAGAGGTGATCCATGCGGTCTGACGTTATCAAAAAAGGGTTCGAGCGCACTCCCCATCGGTCCCTGCTCAAGGCATGCGGGGTGCGAGATGAGGATATGGGCAAGCCGTTCATTGGCGTTGCCAATTCGTTCATTGATATTATCCCGGGCCACGTCCATCTCCAGGAATTTGGACGGATCGTCAAGGATGCCATCCGCAGTGCGGGCGGGGTTCCCTTCGAATTCAACACCATCGGTGTGGATGATGGCATTGTCATGGGACACGATGGGATGCGGTACTCCCTGCCAAGCCGGGAACTGATTGCCGATGCGATCGAAACGGTGGTGCAGGCGCACCATCTGGATGCCCTGATCTGTATCCCGAACTGCGACAAGATTGTGCCCGGCATGATCATGGGAGCGCTGCGCTGCGATGTTCCCACAGTGTTTGTCTCTGGTGGCCCCATGGAGGCTGGCCGACTCGCGGACGGAACCCCTGTGGATCTGGTCACGGCCTTTGAGGCTGTAGGACAGTTCAAGAGAGGCCAGATCAATGCGGTCAGGCTCAAGGAAATCGAGGACCGGGCCTGTCCTACCTGCGGCTCCTGCTCCGGAATGTTTACCGCCAACAGCATGAACTGTCTCATGGAAGTGCTGGGTATAGCCCTTCCTGGAAATGGAACCATCCTCGCGACGGCGTCAGAACGCCGGGATCTTGTCCGCCAGGCTGCTGAACGTGTAGTAGGGCTTGCCAAGGCCGGCGGACCAACCATGCGCCAGCTGGTAGATTTTGAGGCTATCGACAATGCGTTCATTCTCGACATGGCCATGGGAGGTTCCACCAACACGGTCCTGCATACGCTGGCCATTGCCTATGAGGCCGGAGTGGACTATCCCTTGGCCCGGCTCAACGACCTGGCCCAGCAGGTAGCCTACCTGGCCAAAATTTCCCCGGCACTTTCCACAGTCCACATCGAGGATATCGGCCGGGCAGGGGGTATCCCGGCCATTCTCCACGAAGTGCACAAGCGCAACCCCGAAGTGCTGCACCTGGACAAGCCGACCGTCAGCGGGATGAGTCTGCGTGAAATTGTCACCAGTGCCGAGGTGAAAGACAGCCGGATTATCCATCTGGCCTCGGATCCGATTTCTCCTACCGGTGGTCTCCGGGCCGTTTTTGGTAATCTTGCTCCCCTTGGAGGGATCGTCAAGATCGGGGCTGTCCTGCCAGAAATGCGAAAATTTTCTGGCCCAGCCAAAATTTACGAAAGCATGGAAAGCGCAGCGGAGGGCATTCTTGCCGGCGAAGTCCAGAAGGGACAGGTTGTGGTTATCCGCTACGAGGGACCCAAGGGTGGGCCAGGCATGCCGGAAATGCTGACGCCAACAGCCAACATCATGGGCATGGGCCTGGGGGACAGCGTTGCGCTCATCACGGACGGCCGTTTCAGTGGGGCAACACGGGGTGCATGCATTGGTCACATCTCTCCTGAGGCAGCGGAAGGAGGTCCCATCGCGCTTCTTGAGGAGGGCGACTTGATTGAGCTGGACCTGGAGGCCGGAAAAATCCACGTCCAGCTTTCCGATAGGGAACTGGCAGCCCGTCGTGAACGGTGGCTGCCGGTCGAAAAACCCCTGCGTTCCCCCTGGCTGCGGCGGTACCGGAAGCTGGTGACCAATGCCGCCATGGGGGCGATTCTCGAGTCCTGATGCGGTGGGCGCGGTCCTAGAACCCCCTGCTGCGGCGTACAGGTGTGATCTGCGCGGCTGGGGACGCTCCTAGGGCGTCCGCAGAAAAATGGCGCTGCGCCTCTGGTAGTTGTACAGTTCCATGCGTGGAACTGGCAGGTCGTCAACTTCCCCGCGCTGGAACCCGCGTTCTAGGAACCAGTGGGTACTTTTTGTGCTGAGGACGAATACCTGCCGGAGGTCAAGGGCTCGGGCCTTTTCCAGGCAGTAGTCCAGAAGCCGTTCCCCGCGTCCTTCCCGGCGGTACTGGGGATCTACCGCCAGACAGGCCATTTCGGCCATCCTTACATCCGGATAGGGATAGAGTGCAACGCAGGCAATGATCCTTCCGTCGCGCTCCATGACGGCAAAATGGCCGATTTCGCGTTCCAGACGCTCCCTTGGGCGGCGCACCAGCGTTCCTTCCTCTTCCAGTGGCCGGATCAAGGCCATAATGCCAGATATGTCCTCCTGGCGGGCAGGATGCAGGTTTTCAAAGGGATCCCGGGAAACCATCGTGCCCAGTCCGTCGCGGGTAAACAGCTCCAGCAGCAGGGCCCCATCCACATGCCTGGGGATAATGTGTACCCGCTCTACCCCCCCCAGGCAGGCCTTCTCTGCGCTTCGCAGATGTTCCTGGAGAGGTTCCGCCAGATGATGGCCGGCCAGCCTAGCTGGCATTTCGGAGAGGGTAATCTGGCGTACAATCTGGCCGTCCTGGCCGGTGACACCGCTATCATCAGCATAAAATACCAGTTTGGCCGCACGGAGAGCGATGGACGTGGCTACAGCAACGTCTTCCGCGCGGATGTTGAACAGGGTACCGGTGGGTGATACCCCGACCGGGGAGAGCAGGACCACCTCGTCGGACTGGAGGTGGCGCTGGATGGCTTCCACTGCAACCCGGCGTACTTCTCCGGTATGCTGGTAGTCGGTGCCGTCAAGGATGCCGAGAGGCTGAGCGGTAATAAAATTTCCACCCACGACCTGCAATCCGGCGTGGGCCATAGGCGAGTCAAGGCGCCCTTCGGACAGGACCGCTTCCACCTGTAGCCTAGCACCCCCTACCGCTTCCCGGAGATGCTCCATGATGGCAGCAGTGGTGACCCGTTTACCGCCCACACGCTCCGACTGCAGTCCGGCACGGGCAAGGGCAGCATCAATCTGCGGGCCTGCGCCGTGCACTAGGACCATATTGATGCCCAGGCTGTTGAGGAGGGCAATGTCCTGGGCCACGCTGGATAGGCTGCCGTCTGCTATGGCATCTCCGCCGAAATTGATGACAAAGGTTTGCCCCCGGAAACGGTGGATGTAGGGGGAAGATTCCCGGAAGTGGCGGATGAAGGGATCGGTGCGCATGCTGTCCCAGGCTCTGGTGGTTACGGGCTGGAGTGGCTGGCCTGTCCGGTCTCGGACTGTTCTTCCGGTGTGCGCGCCTGGAAGGAGAAGGCGTGTATGCCCGTAATGCTCTGGATGGCTTCATGGACCAAGCGGTGGCGTGCGAGGGGAGAGAGGCCGACAAAGCGCTGGCTGACAATAAGCGCCTCATAGTGTCCTCCGTTGCCGGCCCCACGGTGCCCGGCATGGGCTTCACTCTGGTCAAGGACGCGGAGTGCCACCGGCTCCAGGGCCCTGCGCAGGGCTTCCTCAATCTGGCTGCGGACCATTAGAACACCACCCGGTAGGGACGGACGCTGACACTGGCATATACCCCCGCGCTCAGGTAGGGCTCTGCGGCGGCCCAGTGTTCGGCTTCTTCCAGACTGTCGAAGCGGGCGATGATCAAGCTTCCGGTAAAACCGACCTCCCCCGGGTCTTCAGAATCCGTGGCTGGAAAGGGGCCCGCCGTGAGCAGGCGGCCCTCTTCGGCCAAATGGTGGAGGCGGGACAGATGGTCACCCCGGGCCTGCTGCCGCCGGGGCAGGGAGTCGGGATTGTCGGTGCCGATAATGCAGTAGTACATGGAGACGCCTTCAGGAACGGTACGCCGACCATTGTATCAC
>DAHXMJ010000049.1 GCA_027365525.1 Acidithiobacillus sp. | reverse complement strand
CGGTTTCCCGGGCACGATGTGATAGATCACCTGCACGTTTCCCTTCTGGAGGGAACGGCTGGAAGTTTTCCACTTTGCGCCATAATAGCCATATGCCTCAAGGGCGTTCCTGAGGCGCAGGTCCGAGGAGAGAATCATTTCCTGGAGACGGTTTGTCTGGCCGTTATAAGCGACAGGAGGCATGTTCCGGCCCATCTGGCCCTGCAGGGTTTGCGGGATTCCCTGAAAAGAGAAGGAAATTTCGTCCCGTCCCCGGGCGGGCGGGGAAAGTGCCAGCAGGGAAAGCAGCAGCAAATGGCAGCTGCCGGCCGGAATGCCAGGGATTCTGGTGAATCTGGATAATGCCCTCCTGTGGAACAGCATTTCAGGGGGTTCTCCCGCGTCCCGGCCCCCTAGGGCCTGATGGGGCGAGTGTAGCATATCGGGCGCAGGGCAATAGTTTCCGGCAGGCAGAAGAACCCCTGATGGTCTGGCACGTTTCCGGCCATGACGGGATCCTGGACCGGATCCCGGCCGGTGCAGCACCCGTCCGGCAGCTTGGAGGGATATTCCTGCTGTGCTTTGACACCGAAATTTCGGAAGGTGCATTGACCAGGGAAAGGAAAAATCCTATAGTTGCCCAGCCTTCAGGGTGCAGGGCAGGGGCGATTAGCTCAGCGGTAGAGCACTGCCTTCACACGGCAGGGGCCAGTGGTTCGAACCCACTATCGCCCACCAAATAAAACAAGGCACTTGGGCAACCTCCTCGGTGCCTTTCTTTTTGTCTGGTATAATTTCTGGTGTAAAACTTCCAAAAGCACGATCCAGCGCGGTCTTCTGGGCACCGTCTGGAAGGGGTGTACAGCTGCGTCTTTGGGCAGCCGGGTGCCCGGAGATGCTGCTGCCCACCGGCAGCATCTGCTGCGTGGCCGGCAGGGCATGTCCTGCCATCAGCCGACGGTATGGCCCCTGCCAGGACAAAAGCTGGTACTGGTCCACTGAAAACAGCGGGTATCGCCACGCTGGCGGCAGGAAGCGGTACCGGTCCTGTTCTGGCCACATTGGCCCTGCCCCGTGCGGCGGAGTAGGCGTCACCCCGGTTTCCCGGACGAATTCCCGCGGCTGGCGGTACCCCAGTTCTAGCGGAGTTCCCGCAGGTCAGACCAGCGGGTGGTAAAGTGCGGGGAGCACCGGTCCCTCCGCATTTTCCAGTCTTGTGCCGACCGGAGGGTTCCCTGGCTGGCAAGCGTTACCGATCCCTTTCCCAAGGTATGGTTGATCCGGTCCATGGCTGCCATCAGCCGTTCGGCCCGCTCCCTATCTGCCCGGCTAGTGTCCCCCTCCAGCAGGTCTCCCTGGACGGGGCCGGGTGTCCGGAGTTCCAGCATTATCACGCCTGCTTTTCGATAGCGGTATTCCGGGTGGTATAGCCGGTTCAGGCCTGTTACGGCTGCTTGGGCCAGCAGGCGGGTATCCTGGGTGGGGTACGGAAGGGAGACAGCTGTGGCCCTATGCTGGCTGGGGTCTCCCGTTTGGGTAAATACCTGGAGGACCTGGGCGGCTAGCCCTTCCTGGCGAAGCTTTTCGGCTGCCCGTGCGGTATGGGTGACAAGGGCCTCCCGCAGGGCTGCAGGATCTGTTACCCGTTTTCCAAAAGAACGGGAGACAATGATCTGGTGGCGGGGAGAGGGCTGGCGTTCCTGGGACAGGCAGGGAACGCCAGCCAGTTCCCGGCAGGTGCGTTCCAGGACGGCGCCAAACCGCCGTCCGATCCAGGCAGAATCTGCCCGGCACAGGTCTTCGGCCGTATGGATGCCCAAGGCCTGCAGATGGGCTGCCCACCGTCGGCCCACTCCCCAGATGTTTCCCGCTTTCATCTGCCGTAGTGCCCTGGAAATTTCCTCCCGGTTTTCCAGGACCAGGACCCCTCCGGTTCCCGGGTTCCGCTTTGCCAGGAAACTGGCGGCCTTGGCCAGGGTCCGGGTTGGCCCAATGCCTGCCGATACCGGGATGCCGGTCCACTGCTGTACCCGGTTCTGGATGCTTTTTGCCAGGCTCCATGGATCCTGAAATCCAGCCAGATCCAGGAATGCCTCGTCTATGGAATAGATCTCGATTTCCGGGGTAAAGCCGGACAGGACCGACATGACCCTCCGGGACAGGTCTCCATACAGCTCGTAGTTGGAGGAAAAAACCGCAATATTCTTGCGCCCTGCAAGTTCCCGTACCTGGAACCAGGGAGCTCCCATGGGGACGCCCAGGGCCTTGGCCTCGGTATTGCGGGAAATGACACAGCCGTCGTTGTTACTGAGAACGATGACCGGACGGCCCTCCAGATCCGGTCGGAACAGCCGTTCGCAGCTACAGTAGAAAGAATTGCAGTCAACCAGTGCGTACACGGACCTAGAAAACCCGGACGATACCGGTTACCACACCCCAGATTTCCAGGGACGCGGTCCGGGGGATCTGGATGGCAGGAAACCCCGGGTGGGAAGACAGCAGGGCCGTGTGCCCGTCCTTCCGGTACAGGCGCCGCAGGAGCAGTTCTCCCTGAAAAACCGCCACAATAACGGTATCATGGCGGGCGTTCAGGGAGCGGTCCACCACCACGATATCCCCGGAGAGAATGCCATCTCCGTGGAGGGCCTCGCCGCGTGCGCGCAGAAAAAAGGTGGCTGCGGGATGGCGTACCAGCAGGCGTTCTAGGTCAGGGTGGTCCTCAATATGGTCGTCTGCCGGGCTGGGAAAACCAGCCGGAACCGGACAGCCGTACAGCGGGAGGCTGGCCGGCAGGCGGACGGAATGTTCCAGACGGATGGCGGCATCCACCTGGAACAGGCGGTGATCTGGAGAAGTTGCGGTGAAGGGGAAATGGCAGATTTCCATCCTAGAATTATATACAGTATAGACCCCGGGATGGGAAGTACTCCGGCCGTTTGATCCAGAAAAAGAAGGCGGTCCATGAAATAAGGGGCAGTACAGTACAGGTTTCCCTGAGCCGGAAGAGAAACCCGCAGTCCGGGAAAAGGCATGTCTATGACTGGCGGGTTCTGATGGGGAATTTTGTACGTTTCCGGCAGACCTCGGGACTGGCATCCTGCTCCCTGCTGCTGTTCGTGGCATAGGTGCCTTTCGGGAAAACCGCGCCCTTCCGGCGCCACATATTTTGGTCAGGGCCTCCAGACGGTTTTTCACGCTGGCAGGCAGCCGTATCGCAGGCATGGGGAATACCTCCCACTAGGGATGTGTTCCGCGGGATGCGGGATGGGTGCCGGAAAAAAGGAGGGATAGGCCGCCGTTTTCCTGGCGGACTATCGGCCCAGGAAATGGACCAGACGGTTTTTCCAGTCCCCGGATCCGGATTTTTTCGCCAGCTCCCAGTCAGCACGGAATTGTGCCCGCAGCCTGCGGAGGTCCGGCCCACCCAGCAGAAGGCCCATTTCCCGGTTTTTGTTTAGGCTCGTTTCCGTAAAGTTTTCGCTGCCCACAAAACCCAGACGGTTCCCGGTGACCATTTTGGCATGCATGTAGGGGGAACGGAGGAAGCGTACGCGGACACCTTCCCGGCGTAGGAAGGCTGCATCGTGCCGGTCCCGTCCCCGGAGGGAAGATGGCAGGATCATGCGCAGATCACGGCCCTTTGCCGCCATGGCCTCCAGAATGGGGCGGTAGGGGCCCAGTTCCTCGCTTTCCACATCTACCGGACCAGGCTGCTCCAGAACACGGAGCAGTGGCTCTGCAGAGGTCCTGGGCGACAGGACCAGGATGCGGTGGGCCGCTTCCGGAGCGGAAACGTGCTTCCAGTCGGCGGAAAAAACAGTGCGCGCCGCCCAGACTGTCTGCGGGTTCCAGGTAGTGCAGAGATATTCCCGGTTTCTGTGGAAGGCGGACCAGGAAAAATTTGCCGTGCCGATCTCGCATTCGTGTCCGTTACAGACATATTTTGCATGGTCGAAAGCGTAGTGCTGTCCGGTGGACTCAAAACGGGCCGGTGCCGGCTGGACCATAGCCCCGGTTTCCTGCACGGCCCGGAATTCCTTCCGGATCTTCCAGGGGTGCATTCCGTAAGGTCTCCCTTCCAGGATCACCCGTACGCGGACTCCCCTGCGCACCGCGGAGTGCAGGGCGTCCAGAATCCGGCGGTCGGCCAGATAATAGACATTCAGGTCGACGGTGTTCCTGGCTTCCCGGATGACCTGAACGATGGGCGCCGGACCGGCCATTGGTTCCACGTACAGCATCAGCCCTTTTCCCTGCAGTGTACAGCAACGAGCGGATCATCATATCCCCAGTAGCATGCATGGAAAGGATGGCGGTCCGATCCCCTGCGGCCGTTGCGGTATACGGGTCCCGGGTGGCAGGCCAGCATTCCCATCACCGTGTTCACCCGTCTGAGGTAGAGGGTCTGGGGGATGCCAGAGGGGCCGCCCCAGGCCACCAGGACGGGGCCCATGCGCTC
Source organism: Acidithiobacillus sp. (assembly GCA_027365525.1). GTDB lineage: Bacteria > Pseudomonadota > Gammaproteobacteria > Acidithiobacillales > Acidithiobacillaceae > Igneacidithiobacillus. The sequence goes on along the minus strand of DAHXMJ010000049.1, from coordinate 24,007 downwards.
CAGCGCCGTCCGGATGCAGGCATCGTTTTCCGGCCCGGTCACCCGCTCCAGGCCTTCCGTTGCGGCTATCTGTCCAACTTCTGCCGCATCCGTGCCCCGGAACGCAAACAGGTTCAGTACGTGCAGGCCGGAAATATCCGGAAAATGGCGGAAAACAAATTCCGTTGCCGTACGTACGGTTTTGTCGGCCCTGCCCTGGTCCGCGCTGGAGGGATTTTTCAGGATGATGGTGGCATGGGGACCAGTGCGCCCGCGGAAGGGAAGCGAGAGGGTGTATCGCCAGGTGCGGCAGGAAGAAAACTCTGCCACCACCCCGGAAAGGTCCACACAGGGCGCATGCGCCACCTGTCTCCCTATTCTGGCCAGATCCATTTCCATGGATCTGAGGATGACGCAGTCCACGGGAAACGGCAAGAAAATTCCGGCTGGCGTGGCTGTGCAGGGAATCTCTTCGGTCCTCCACGGTATCGTGTTCCGGTACGGAGAGTGAAAAGGGGATGTACTCCTACCCCGCCAGAGGGCAGGAGGGAGTGGGAAGGCCCACCGGCGTGGCCTTTTCTGCCCCTGTGCTCAGAAAGGGCTCCGCAAAAACGGTCCGTAAGGCTTTCTCGAATCCACTACCGTTTTGCCGGAAGATCAGGCTCCTGATTTTCAGGGGTGTGGACAGCGGGCTTTTCTCCCGAGGATCCCGGAACCGGGATCTGTGGGGAGAATTCCCCGTTTTTCTGCGGCATGGGGCTAATCCGGATGATTTTCTGGAAGAAGAAATTGTTGGGAAGAATGATTCCGTGGCCTTCTCCATCCCGAAGTTCCGTGAACATCAGGTTCATTCCGGAAACCCTTCCCTTGAGATTTTCCGGGAAGATTTCAATTTCCTGCCCCAGATGGAACGGTCTCCAGATCCACAGGAAAAAATGGGCGGCAATATTGCTGATCATCGCCCATGTGGCCAGAAATCCGACACCGATGACGGTCAGAATCCCCAAAAGAGTAGTCCAGAAGGCGGTAACGTCGATCCCCCAGACATTCAGCAGGGCAACCAGAACCAGTCCCCAGAGAAACCAGCGCAGGATGCGTTCCGACATGTAGGCCCCTTCCTGGCTGAAATGGGCCCTTTCGGAAAAAAACTGCCAGAGACGCTGCCAGTAATTGCGGGCAAACCGGATAAAGATGGCGCCGAAAACAACCAGCAGAAGGCTGGGAAAAATTTTTCCCATCCAGGGAATGGCATTTATGTGAAGAGGGAGGCTGATTCCTCCAACTACCAGATTTTCATGGTTCATGGCGTAAAGATAATCACCTGTTCTGGAGATGGCAAAATATTGCAGCACTCCAGGCGCCGGTTCTTTGGCTGCCGCGGCTCCCGGACTTTCGGAGAAAGGCTACAGACCCGGCCTGTGGCTGGGGGGAAAGGTCTCCAGGCTGGAACCGGGCGGCTATTTCCGGAGGTGTGCAGCGTGGAAGTGCAGATGGTCGGCCAGAAAAGTCGAGACGAAATAGTAGCTGTGATCGTAGCCCGGCTGCATGCGGAATTCCAGGGGCTGCTGGGCTTCCCGGCAGGCCGTGGCAAAAATTTGGGGTTTCAGCTGGAGTTCCAGAAAGGGATCTGCGCTTCCCTGGTCAACCAGAATGGGCACCGGTATGGGACCCTGACGGACCAGTTCGCTGGCGTCCCAGGTTTTCCAGGCTTCCCGGTCTTCACCCAGATATCCCGTAAAAGCCTTTTCTCCCCAGGGGCACTGGCCAGGTGCGCTCACGGGAGCAAATGCCGATACCGAACGGTAGCGGCCGGGATTGTGGAAGGCACTGACGAGAGCCCCGTGCCCCCCCATGGAATGTCCGGTAATGCTTTCCCGGTGCAGATCGGCGGGAAAATGCTGTTCCAGGAGAGCCGGAAGTTCTTCCGTGATGTAACGGTGCATCCGGTAATGGCGGGCCCATGGATCGCGCGTTGCATCCAGGTAGAAACCGGCGCCGCTCCCGAAGTCCCAGCTTTCTGCTTCGCCGGGGATGCCAGTCCCGCGGGGACTCGTATCTGGTGCTACCAGCAGGATGCCAAGTTCTGCTGCCAGGCGCTGGGCACCCCCCTTCATCATGAAAGTTTCTTCAGTGCAGGTCAGTCCGGCCAGATAGTAGAGCACTGGAACCCGCTCCCGTTTCGCCTGGGGCGGAAGGTAGAGGGAAAACCGCATGGGTGCATCACAGGCAGCGGAAAAATGCTGGTAGAAACGCACCCAACCGCCAAAGGACCGGTGTTCGGACAGCAGCTGCAGGGACATGCCGTTCCTCAGTAGGTAATGACCGTACGGATGGATTTCCCCTCATGCATGAGGTCGAAAGCCTCGTTGATGCGTTCCAGGGGCAGGACATGGGTAATCAGGTCGTCAATATTGATTTTCCCTTCCATATACCAGTCGACAATCCTGGGGACATCTGTGCGTCCCCGGGCACCGCCAAACGCCGAGCCGCGCCAGTTCCGTCCGGTAACCAGCTGGAAGGGACGGGTGCTGATCTCCTGTCCGGCACCCGCAACACCAATGATGACGCTGGTTCCCCATCCCTTGTGCGCGCACTCCAGCGCCTGGCGCATGAGGGTCGTATTGCCGACACATTCGAAGGTATAGTCGGCTCCCCCCCGGGTGAGGCTGACCAGATGGGAGACCAGGTCACCTTCCACCTCATGAGGGTTCACAAAATGGGTCATGCCGAATTTCTCGGCCAGCTCCCGTTTTGCCGGATTGGTGTCCACGCCGACGATCATGTCCGCGCCGACCATGCGGGCTCCCTGAAGGACATTGAGACCAATGCCCCCCAGTCCGAAAACCACCACGCGGCTTCCGGGCTCGACCTTTGCGGTGTAGAGGACGGCTCCAATGCCGGTGGTTACGCCGCAGCCGATGTAGCAGACCTTGTCAAAAGGCGCGTCTTCGCGGATTTTGGCGAGGGCAATTTCCGGCAGGACAGTATAGTTGGCGAAGGTGGATGTGCCCATGTAGTGGTGCAGCATCTGGCCGTTCAGGGAAAAGCGGCTGGTACCGTCAGGCATGACTCCGCGTCCCTGGGTGGAACGGATGGCCTGACACAGGTTGGTTTTGCGGCTCAGGCAGTATTCGCATTCCCGGCATTCGGGTGTATAGAGGGGAATGACATGGTCTCCGGGCCGGAGAGAGTGCACTCCAGGCCCCACTTCGACCACTACACCCGCGCCCTCATGGCCAAGGATGGCAGGAAACAGTCCTTCCGGATCCGCACCCGAGAGGGTGTAGGCATCCGTATGGCAGACACCGGTTGCCCTGATCTCGACCAGTACCTCGCCTTCTCTTGGACCCTCCAGTTGCACGGTTTCGACCGAAAGAGGCTGTCCTGCTGCAAAGGCTACTGCCGCTCGTACATCCATGATTTCTCCTTGTTCCAGGCCGGGATGGAAGAGGCCGCTGGCCACCTTGCACTTGGTGAAGATACCATCCAGTATGTTACAGGGCAAATGTTTCCGTGGGGTCCCAGGAAAAGACATGCAGATACATGCAGACCATACAGAACGGGTCGTGCTGGATACGGCTACACTCTCCTGGCAGCCCTCGCCCGGTGCCGGGGTGGACCGAAGAATGCTGGAGCGGCATGGGACGGAGAAGGGCAGGGCCATTTCGGTTGTCCGCTATGCTGCGGGGACCAGGTTTCCGCAGCACGTCCATCCTGGAGGCGAGGAGATTTTGGTTCTGGAGGGCACCTTTGCTGATGAGTGGGGAAAATATCCCCAGGGGACATGGCTTCAGAATCCCCCGGGATCCTCGCACACTCCCTACAGCCCGGATGGCTGTATCCTGCTTGTCCGGCTGTGCTTCGCGGGGGCAGGAGAGATAGAACGGCGTGTGGTCGAAACCCGGTCAGCGGCCTGGTATCCGGGAATGGCGGAGGGCCTGTCCGTTCTTCCCCTGATGGACGCCGGAGGCGTACATGCAGCCCTAGTCCGCTGGGAACCCGGAAGCCGGTTTCCCGCCCACAGGCACCATGGAGGAGAAGAAATCTACGTTCTTGCGGGCACTTTCGAGGACGAATGGGGCAGGTATCCCCATGGAACCTGGATGCGCAGCCCCCATCTGAGCAGCCATGAGCCGTCCAGTCTTTCCGGATGCACGCTCTACGTCCGGACTGGCCACCTGGACCTTCCCTGACAGCGGAGATCCCAGCCGGCGTACTGCGGGAATTCGTCGCGGCGCGCCGGCAGACTGCGATCCTACAGTGACGGGGCAGGCTCCTCGACGCGGCCCCGCAGGTCCTTGGCCAGGACCATGTACATCGCCGGGACCACAAAGAGGGAGAACAGGGCACCAATGCCCAGTCCGGTAAAGATCACCAGTCCCATCTGGTAGCGGGATACGGAACCCGCGCCAGTGGCCAGGACCAGGGGAATTACGCCCAGGACCATCGCGCTGGTCGTCATCAGGATGGGGCGCAAGCGGATGCTGGAAGCCTTTTCCACGGCGGCCCGTTTGTCCAGGCCTTCGTGCAGCTGGATTTCGTTGGCGAACTGGACGATCAGGATCCCCTGCTTTGCAATGAGCCCAACGAGTGTAATCAGCCCGACTTCCGTATAGATGTTGATGGAAGCGAGCCCCAGACTGATGAAAATGAGGGCGCCGCTAATAGACATCGGTACCGTGATCAGCACGATGAGGGGGTCGCGGAAGCTCTCAAACTGGGCAGCGAGCAGGAGGTAGATCAGGATAATGGCCAGGATAAAGGTAACCAGAAGGCCTCCCTTTGACTGCATGTACTGCCGCGACTGGCTTGCATAGTTGACAGCATAGTCCGTGGGCATGATTTTTTGGGCCGTGGTCCGGAAGAACGTGAGAGCCTGGCCCATGGTGATTCCGGGTTTGGGTACGGCCTGGATGGTAGTCGAATTCAGCTGGTCAAACTGGGGCAGAAACTGCGGTTCTGTCCGGGTGGAAATGGTGACCAGGGTCGACAGCGGTACCATCGCGCCAGATGCGGTGGCGACGTAATAGTGTTTCAGGGCTTCTGGACTGGCCCGGAAATGGTCGGGTACCTGGGGAATGACCTTGTAGCTGCGGCCGCTCATGTCAAAGCGGTTGACGTAGTTTCCCCCCAGCAGCGGCTGCAGGTCCTGGGCAATGGAAGCCATGGAAATTCCCAGATTCCCGGCCAGATTTCGGTGGATCTTCAGGACGATTTCCGGATTGTCAATCCGCAGGTCCTTGGTGACGTAGAAGAACATGCCACTGCGGTAGGCTGCCGCAATGACGCGGTTCGCCACCTCATCAAGCTTTTTGTAGCCGCCGGGACTCTGGAGCACAAACTGGACAGGCAGTCCCCCCGCAGATCCAGGAAGGGGAGGGGGCAGAAAGGAGGCTACCTCCAGTCCCGTGACGTTCTGGTTGGCTTTCTGGATCTGGGGCTGCAGGGCCATGCTGGTGACACTGCGCTGACTCCATGGTTTGAGACGGGCGCCAGCAATAAGGCTGTTGGTCCCGGAACCCCCACCTACGGAAATGCCAGTAACCATGAAGGTCGCTGCCTTTTCCGGATACTGGTCAAGATTGTGCAGGACCTGTTTCCCGTAGCGGACCAGCTCCATGGGAGTGATGGTCGGTCCACCGGTACCAACATTGAAAATAATGCCCTGGTCCTCTTGGGGGGCAAGTTCGGATTTGGAGGTTGTGTAGAGAAAATAGATGCTGCAAAACACCACGGCGGCAAACAGCATTGTAACCGGGACATAATTCAGGGAGCCGTGCAGCAGCCGGTCATAGAATCTGCGCAGGCCTTCAAAACGCTGGTCAATAAAATGGTCGAAGCCGTGGGTCTGGGTCGGGCGAAGAACCCGGCTGGACAGCATGGGTGAAAGCGTCAGCGCGATTACCATGGAAATCAGGACACTGGCTACAAGGGTGAAGGCAAATTCGCCAAACAGACTGCCGGTCAGCCCTCCCATGAATGCGACCGGCGCAAATACGGCGATCAGCGTGGTGGACATCACAACGATCGGGGTGCCCAGTTCCCGGCCGGTGAGCAGGGCGGACTCAAAGGCCGATTTTCCCTCGTCGATGTGGCGGTGCACATTCTCCACCACGATGATCGCGTCATCGACTACAAGACCAATGGCCAGAACGAACGCCAGCAGCGTGATGAGATTGATGGTAAAACCCATGCCCCACATGATCAGGCCGGCTCCAATGATGGAAAGGGGGATGGCGATGGCGGGAATGAGAACTGCCCGGAATGAGCCCAGGGTCAGGAAAATCACCAGAACCACGACACCAAGGGTGATGCCGATGGTAGTGAGGACTTCCGTGAGAGAGGCCTTGATGAACACGCTGGCATCGTATGGAATGGCCTCATGTAGCCCTGGGGGCAGGGACTGGTCGATTCCCTTGATGGCCTTCTTGACCCCGGAAGCCACATTCAGCGAGTTGGCGGAGGGCGATTCCTGGATACCGATAAAAGCGGCCTGGTGGCCGTCGAAAAAGGCGTAGGAGGAGTAATCCTGGGCACCCAGCTCCACCCGGGCGATATCCTTGAGCCGCACCAGGGTGTTGCCCGACTGGCTAATCACGAGGTTCCGGAACTCTTGAACATCATGCAGGTTGGTAGTTGCCACAATGGTGTTCTGTACCGTTTTGCCGCGGGTCTGGCCTACGGCCGAAATGAAATCGTTGCTGAGGAGCGCCAGGGAAACCTGTGCCGCGCTGATGCCAAGGGCTGCCATTTTCCGGGGATTGAGCCAGATGCGCATGGCATAGGTGTTGCCGTTTCCAGCGCCCATGGGCAGGATCTGGGCCTGGCCGACACCGGAAACTGTTGACAGCTGGGGCTGGACCACCCGAAGCAGGTAGTCCGTGATCTGCTGCTGGCTCAGGGTATTGCTGTAAAAGGCAATGTACATCAGGTCAGTGGTGTTGCCGACCGTCACGTTGATGACAGGGAGCTGGCTGCCTGTAGGAAGCTGGTCGGTGACCTGCTGCACCTTGGACTGGATGTTCGCCAGCGCCGTGCTGGGCGGGGTGTTCAGCTTCATGTAGACAGTAATAGTGGACGTGCCTTCGGCGCTGTTGGACGTCATGTAGTCGATGTCCGGGGCGCTGGCGATTACTTTGGCCAGCCGGGTCGTCACAAATCCCTGGACGGTGCTGGGGCTGGCCCCGGGGTAGGCAGTCGTGATGGTCACGACCGTATTTACCAGGGCTGGGTACTGGCGTACCGTGAGCAGGGAATAGGCATGCAGGCCCAGCAGGAAAATTACCAGGCTCAGGGACATCGCCAGAACCGGGCGACGGACAAATATATCGGTAAATTTCATGGCAGGATCCTCAAGCCTTTCCGGAATGCTCGATCCGGACCTGCCTGTTGTTGCTGAGCTTGACCTGTCCTTCGGTGACAACCGTCTCGCCAGCCTTTAGCCCGGACAGGATGGCAACCTGTCCATTCCGGCTGTCGCCTGGCCGGACGATGCGCTGGGTCGCAAGCTGCAGGGTCCTGCCGTTGCGCTTTTCACTGTGAACGACATATACGTAATCGCCATAGGTATTGTAGGAAATGGCGCTGACCGGAACCGTAACTACATGTTCCACCGCATGCTGGACCACCACAGCCCCCCCGAACATCCCGGGGCGCAGAATATTGTGGGGATTGGAGAGGGTCGCCTGGACCTGAACCTGGCGGGTACTGGTGCTTACTGCCGAACCCAGCGCGGTGATGGTTCCGTGAAAAACCTGGCTGCCGGTGGCATTGCTGGTGAACTGTACTGGTGTTCCCGCATGCAGCTGGGCAAGGTCGGACTGGGGAAGGGTGAAGTCGACATGCAGTGGATTCCAGGCCTGCAGGTCGACAATTTCGGTACCGGGTATCAGGTACTGGCCCAAACTGACCTTGCGGATGCCCAGGTGGCCACTGAAGGGAGCGCGGATCGCCAGTTTGTGCAGGGTTGCGTGGTCGTTCTGGACCAGGGCCTGGTCAGCGGAAAAAGCCGCCTGGGCGGAATCAAGCTGGGACTGGCTGGCCGCACGCGTTGCCATGAGCCGACGGGTACGGCGCAGGTTGATGGTGGCCAGATGCAGGTTTGCCTGGTCTGTCGCCAGCTGGGCCAGCTCGTTGGTGTTGTCAATCTGGGCCAGCAGTGCACCCGCAGGGACTTCCTCGCCAGAATGGAAATGTATTGCTGTGACATTCCCGGCAATCTGGGTACTGATGGCCGTGCCTTTCACGGCTGAGAGTGAGGCGACTGCCTGATATTCGGGGTGCCACGCCTGTTCGGCCGCTTTTGCCGCATTTACTGAAAAGACGGGAGCCGGCGCATGGGACATGGCCTTGTGCATCATTCGGTTCACGAAAGCCTTGAAGCCGAAAATGGCGCCAAACAGGATGGCGAGGCAAACGACAACAATTGCAAAAGCTTTTTTCATGTCCAGTCTCCAGGACCGAGCAAAAATCTGCGAAAGGGTTCGGAATCAGCTGTGCCGGGACACCGTGGGACTGGCCTGCACCCGTACCGGCTCCGCCGGTGCTGCTACGGCAGGCTGCCCGTTCCACCACCCGCCACCGAGTGCGACCAGCAGGGCGGCCGTGTCTTGGTAGCGCTGGGAGCGGGCCCGGACCACTGCAATTCTAGCCGTGCTGTACTGGATCTGGCTGGCCAGCAGCGACAGGTAGTCAATGGCCCCGGCCCGGTAGCTGGCTTCGGAAAGTTTCAGGGCCTCGCGGGCGGCATCAAGGGATTCTTCCTCTGCTTTCAGGGTTTCTGCATCATGTTCCAGCGCGCGCAGGGAATTGGCCACCTGCTCAAAGGCCCCGAGTACCGTAGTGCGGTACTGCTGGTAGGTGACCTCATAGGCGGCATAGGCTTCCGATTCTTGGGCTTCCAGCTTGCCGCCCTGGAAAATGGGCTGTGCCATGCTTCCAACCAGGCTCCAGATGCTACTGATAGGATTAAAAAAAAGACCTGGCTGCGAGGCTGTGCTTCCGAGGGAGGCGGACAGCTGGACGGTTGGGTAGAATTGTGCCCGGGCTTCGCCAATTGTGGCGTTGGCTGCTTTCATCTGGGCAAGTGCTGCCTGGATATCCGGGCGCTGCTTCAGCAGTGTCGAGGGCAGACTGACCGGAATCTTTCCGGGAAGTGTGATGCTGGCCAGACGGAAATTTGGGATCCGGGCTTGGGCCGGAAATTCACCCACCAGGATGGCCAGCTGGTGCCGGTACACCGAAAGCTGCTGTTCCAGGGGCGGAAGTGTGGCCATTTCCCCTGCCAGCTGGCTCCGCTGGTTGACGACGTTGAGATAGGGGACCGCTCCAGCCCGGTACTGGCTCTCTGTCAGGGTGAGCAGTTCGCGTTCGTGGGTGATGATGGAACGGGTAGCGGCGATCTGGGCCTGGGTGGCGGCCGCGTTGACCGCAGCAGTGACAATATTGCCGGACAGCGTGAGGCGTGCCGCCTGGAGTTCCCAGCGCTGGTACTGTACCAAGGCCCTGCTGTTCCGGTAGACCAGCCGGTTAACCCCGAAAACGTCCGGATAATAGGTGACGGCCAGACTGCCGGTGACAAGGGAATAGTGAAAACCACCCTTGCCGCTGCCAAAGGCTGCTGAGGAAGCCTTGCTCCGGATCGCCTCCAGGGAACCGTTTACTTGGGGGTAAAAAATGCTGGCATTGACCCTGGCTGAAGCCTCGGACTCCTTCAGCTGTGCCTGTGCCTGTGCCACCGTGGGACTGTTCTGGAGCCCGGTGGCGATCAGCGCATTGAGGGACCTGGAATGGAAGAGCTTCCACCATTCTCCATCCAGGGTTTTCCCGTATAGGAACTGCTGACCGGTTCCCGGCCGGCCGGGGGAAACAACGGTTTTTTCCGGAGCCGCTCCTGCGGTATAGGAGGTTTTGCCCACAGGGGCGGGAGGAACCCGCAGGGGCGGCTCAAAACTGCAGGCAGCAAGAGATCCTGCCGAAAGGATACCAATCGTTGCCCTGGTAGTTTTCCGCAAGAGCTGGGCCATGGTTGGGAAAGTGCTCCAGATAGTAACCGACCGTTCGGTATAATGCTGGCTTCGCCCATGGCTGTCAACGCAGCCAGGCGGTGCTCCAGATTCAAAATTGCCCTATTTCACCTTGATTTTACTCCTGCCGGACCACATATTGCCAGAAGACATCCTGTATCCAGGGAGGAGCGTAAATGTCTTACAGATGGTTAACAGCTTCTGCCATCAGCCTGATGCTGATGGCGCCGACCGTATGGGCAGCTGCACCTTCAGTGCCTGAAGTCATCCAGTCTATTCAGGAAGGTCACCTTGGCCACGCACAGGCGATGATGAAAGAAGTTCTGGCCGTACACCCGGATTCCGCCGAGGCCCAGTATGTGGAGGCGCGGATTCTGGCCCGCCAGGGGCGCTGGAAATCTGCGGCCCAGTATCTGGACCGGTCCAGAAAACTGGATCCCGCCATGTCCTTTGTAAAGCCTGGCGTCCTATCCAGCTTTGAAAGGCAGGTGGTCCGTCATGTACCTGCCGCTGCAGGGCAGGACAGGGCTCTGGCGAGTGCTCCCAGGAAGAGCCACGCCGCCGGGGTCGGCGCGGTCCTGGCCTGGTTCCTGGGACTGGTTGCAGTCATTGCCGGCATTTCTTGGCTCATAAGAAGGCGACGGGAGCGCCAGGTGATGGCCTACCGTTCCATGAATCCAGGATTTGGAAATACCTATTATGGTCCACAGGGGCAGCCTTTTCCTCCGGGTGGTCCGGCTGGCGGGGCTGGTTCTGGCATCGCTTCCGGAATTGCTACCGGTCTTGGACTGGGTGCCGGTATGGCTGCAGGCTCGGCCCTGGCCAACAGCCTGTTTAATCAGGGAGGGACTGGAAACGCCGGACAGGATGGAGGTGATCTGGGTCTGACCAACGAGAGCTGGGGAGATGGCGATGCATTTTCTTCTGGAGACGGTTTTGGACTGGGGGATGACGGCGATACCTGGACCTGAAGCCCTTGTATTGACCTGTTTCCTGCCGCCTGGTATTATCCGGCCTCCCAGCGCTCGTAGCTCAGCTGGATAGAGCAACTGACTACGAATCAGTAGGTCGGGAGTTCGAATCTCTCCGAGCGCGCCATATGAAACAGTAAGTTACAAAAAAGCCAGCGAAAACCAGCTGGCTTTTTTGTTAAAAACATTAAAGTCAAAACCATTTGAAAATACTTGGGAATATTTTAGGTTAATTTTCGCATTGTTCATAAATTTTCCCATATATCCAGGCATAAGCCGGCAAACCTTCATCGTGTCCCGGTGTATTCCATATATCTGCGAGTACCCTGCCTAAAGCAGAACTGCTTTTGACGGCGGAAAACTGGCCTCAAGTATCCCTGAATATCGCCGACCAACCCCGCGAACATTACATAACGCTTGCGAGTTCCAGAAATTTCCCGCTTTTTCCCCCACGCACGGCAGATATGTAAGCGGGAAACTTCTGGCAGGATGAAATGAAAGAAACGCCGTTATGGGGCGGTTACCCTCGCCCAGAACTCCGTCCTGGCACGGCAATTCCAATGGGACCGACCCATCGGTTGACGCGCTGTCGATAGCGGGCATATTCCTCGCCGAAACGGTTCTGCAGCGCCTGTTCTTCCGGAACGATCTGGAGAACAGTCACAACTGTCACAAACAGGGGGACACCCAGAAAACCCATCCAGTTATCCAGCCAAAGCGCCCACCCAGCCAGTATTAGGACAAAGCCGAGATATATGGGATTTCTCGAGAACTGGAAAGGCCCGCAAGTCACGAGCCGGGTTGCCTTCGAGGGTTCAGTAGAATTGATTGTTGTGCGCGCGCGCCGAAACGTCGCTACCGCCCAGGCAACAAGACCTATGCCCAGCAGCGAGAGCAGCCACCCCCAGTTCGCAATTCCGGTATCAACCGGGGCCCGTATTGGCAAGTAGCGGTGGGTCGCATAAATGGCCAATGCCACGGCAAGCATGTAGAGCGGCGGTGGAATTCTCGTCTTGAACATGGCTGTATTTCCTCTTTGTGCGTCGGGTACTCCCCCTTTTCTTCAGCATGAAGCTTTTCTCAAGTATCCGCTACTTCGGTGTAAAACCCCTCAGGAAAGTCCCATAGAGCAGGTCTTCCGGAAGATTTTAGCTACGCCCGGGAACCCGGTATTGAAGCGGGATGTGCGACGGGTGGGGAAGGAGCGCAGTTCCTTGCGCACGCCAGCAGGGTTCTGACTGCCAGTCCGCCGATGGCTCGCGGACACCAGAGAGCGTAAAAAAGCCGGGCCTGCATGCCCGGCAATGCCATGGAGAAACTTCATAAAATATTATTATCTATATATATGATATGTCAATATTGTGTGACCGGGTAGCGGGTGGAGAGTGGTAAAGAATTTTTGTGACTGAAGAGAGGGGAACCATGGAATGGAGGAGAAAGTGGCATGCCTTCTCCAGCGGAATTCTGGTGGTATATTGATTTCCTGGCCCACCCGGAATGGCGGATCTTTTTGTGCTTCCTGAAAAATAGGGCTGAAGATCCGGAGATGCGTTTCATGTGCCGGATACATGGGCTGATTTCCGGATGGCCCGAAGCCATACCCGACGAAGGGCAGGAGGCTGTCCCTGAACGGGCTACGAATGGAAAAACCCGGACGGGAGATTATATGGGAAAGACAGTCTTCGTGTGGTTCCTGATGGCCATGGTGCCGGCAGCAGCCACGGCAGGTGTTGCGGAAGGGCCGTCCATTACGGTGATGCAGCATGGCAAAACTGTCTACGCAGGGAACGGCAATGTGGCGCCAGCTGCCAACACGCTGGAAAATATCAGCACCATGATCATGAAAGGCGGGAAAATGGTGGGTAGTTTTTCTGCTTTTGTCTTTCCCGGAAATCCGGTTTCACTGAAACAGCGGACCAGGGAGTCCAGTGTTTCCCTGACGCTTATTCCGCTGCCGGGGAAATGGATCCAGGTGGTTGGCCGTGCAGCTGGGGCGAGTACCGATACAAAAATCCATCTGGGCCGGGGGAGTCCTGTCCTGGTCCATCTGGGGCCATATGTGCTGGAAATTGTCAGGGCTGGTGTCTGAACTTCTGCCGGAAACCACCCCTGGAGGCTGTGCCCGGGACAGCCTGTGTCTCCTGAGCCTGCAGCGGGGAAGCATCCGCTCTGCGGAGTGCGGTTTCCAATAAAGTGCGAAACCATTCCTTTGGATGTCTGTCTCCCTGGATACCGCGAATGTCTGGACTGCTGGACTCCGTTTCGGTCCAGGCACGCGACTGGGGTGTTCTGCTCCCCCGGAAGCTGATCCCCATCTTCCGGGCCAGAACTGGATGCTGCCGTTCTCCAGGGCATTTTGTCCGGTTCCCTGTTTCCGGAAGCTGGCTGCCTGGCAGGAGAGGAAAACGCCCCGTTCTGGTGTTTCCATCCTGCATGACCAGACCGCCAGGCCTGGACGGGTATGGAGTAATAACTGGAAACCCTGCCTAGCCGTTTTCGGTCTCCTTCAGGCCGGGCAGGTTGCGGAAGAGATATCCCCCTGCCAGTCCAACCCCGGCGCCGATCACGACCTCAGCCAGACGCATGGAAGCGTTGAGCCAGGGGTTACTGGAATTCAGGTGGGAGAAAATGACAATGAGCAGAAGAGTGGAAACCACCTGGCGTCCCCGGTCAGAAAACCCGAAGGCCTGGCCCAGAAGCAGGGACAGGGCCATGACGGCTCCCAGGGTCCACATGTGGGCTGGAACATACAGCAGATAGAGTACGGCCGCGATTGCCCCGATGAGGCCAGAAAACAGTGTGGACCAAAAAGTCGAACGGGTTTCCGTCCAGGTATCCCGGAAGACTGCAAGTACAGTTACGGCTGACCAGAGGGCACCAATCACGGCATTTGTGACGTGCGCAGGTACCACTTCATCGAGTTCATAGCCCAGGAAATAGGCCACCAGTACCAGAACCGTAATGGTGCCGGCACGCAGATAGGTATCCCACCGGTCGATGCGGTGCTCGGCTTTCAGCAGCTGGTCCCTGCAATACCGGACTGGATTCATGGCAGTACATCATAGCAGGATTCCGCCACCTCCGGGTGGGCAGCATTCCGGAAGAAGCGCATGGATTTCCGCAAAACCGGATGTGCCACGGTTCGGCCCTGGAAACCAGACTGGCTGCGTACATCACCGGAGTACATTCTGGTGGAAGGCTCCACAGCATGGGACGCTCCCGTGCGTGGCAGTGAAATGCGCTGTAACACCCTCTATAATCTCCACGAAGGACCATCGCTTTGAAAATTCATGTGCTCTGATCTTGCCTATGCCAGCCTTTCCAGCGAGGAACAGGAAAGACTCCTGAGCCTGCAGCAGGAGATTCTGGTTTCCATCGCGCGCGGCGTTGACCACCGGGAGGTGATCAACCAGATCTGCACGCTGGAGGAGGGGTTGCTTCCCAATTCCGTGGCATCGGTCATGCTCATGGATGAAAAAACCGGCTGCCTGAATGTGCTCGCTGCCCCAAGTCTGCCCCCCGAGGGGTTTTTCCATCTGAACGGGCTTCATCCGGGCCCTGGCGGAGGCTCCTGTGCCAATGTCCTCTACCGGCAGGAAGCACAGTTTGTCAACAACACCTTTTCCGACCCCCGCTGGCAGGATCTGCGCCAGCTGGCCACCCGCTTCCACTTCTGCTCCTGCTGGTCCGTACCGGTTTTCTCGGCCAGAAAACATATCGTAGGTACCTTTGCCCTGACGAGTTTCGAGCACCGTGAACCGACACCGTTCCACCGCAAGCTCCTCGAGACTGGTGCCTCGATCATCGGTATCGTGCTGGAACGCCGGCACCATGAAGTGGCCCTCCGCATTGCAGAGATAGCCTTCGAGTCGCAGGAAGGCATGATGGTTACGGATGCCTATACCAGAATTTTGCGGGTGAACGGGGCCTTCACCAGAATCACCGGCTATGCACCAGAAGAAGTGGTTGGCGAGCCCCCAAAGCTGCTTCACTCTGGCCGCCAGGATGCCCATTTCTACGAATCCATGTGGAAGTCCATCCGGGATGCCGGCCACTGGTCGGGCGAAATCTGGAACCGCCGGAAAGGCGGGGAAATCTATCCCGAGCAGCTGACCATCACATCGGTCAGGGATGCGGAGGGAAATATCACCAATTTTGTGGCTTCACTGCTGGACATTACCGACCGGAAAAAATCCGAGGCAAGGATTCAGCGTCTGGCCTACTACGACCGGCTGACAGGACTGCCCAACCGCGAAAGGTTCCGGGACCGTCTGGAACAGGACATGGCGCAGGTACGGAAGAAGGGAAGATGCCTGGCCCTGCTGTTTCTGGATCTGGACTGGTTCAAGGGGGTGAACGATGCGCTGGGGCACGAAAAGGGGGATATCCTGCTGGTCGAGGCGTCCCGGCGCATTCGCAGGCATGTGGGAGGAACCGACAGGGTCGCGAGGCTGGGGGGGGATGAATTCGCCATCATTCTGCCGCAGCCGGGTGCGATGCCAGCCATCGACCATGCCATACAGAACATTCTGGCCGAGATGGCCGCACCCTTTAATCTTGGGGATGGAGATGTGGTCCATATTTCCTGCAGTATCGGAATCGTGGTCTATCCCGACGATGCGGCAACCTTTGACGAGCTTCTGAAACATGCTGACCAGGCCATGTACGCGGCCAAACACGGTGGACGGAACCGCTACAGCTATTTTACTCCCCAGATGCAGCAGGCCGCCCGCGAGAAACTTGAACTGACAAACGACCTCCGGTATGCGATCCGGAGGGGGGAGATGGAAGTCTACTACCAGCCGATCGTTGAGCTGGATGGGGGCAGGATTGTCAAGGCCGAGGCGCAGCTGCGCTGGCATCATCCCCGGCGTGGGGCGGTCAGTCCCTACCAGTTTATTCCCCTTGCAGAAGAATTTGGCATCATCCACGAATTTGGAAACTGGGTTCTGCACCAGTCGGTTTCCGCGATGTCCGGCTGGCGTGACCGGCTTGGGCGGGAGGTGCAGGTCAGTGTCAACCGCTCTCCGCGGGAGTTTGACCGGGAAGAATTCCGCTGGGCAGAAATCCTGAAGGATGCCGGCCTGCCGGGAAACGCACTGACCATGGAAATCACGGAGGGGCTGCTTCTGAGAGAGTCCGACCAGATCCAGCAGACGCTGCTGAAGTGCCGCAATACCGGCATCGAGGTGTCGATTGACGATTTCGGCACAGGGTATTCGGCCCTGTCCTACCTGAAGCGGTTTGACATCGATTATCTGAAAATCGACCAGTCGTTTGTGCAGAGCCTGACGGCAGACAGCAGTGACAAGGCGCTTGTGGAGGCGATCATTGTGATGGCCCACAAGCTGGGAATCCGGACAGTCGCCGAAGGGGTGGAAACAGAAGCGCAGCGGGACATTCTCCTCTCCTTTGGCTGTGACTATGCCCAGGGCTATCTCTATTCAAGGCCGGTTCCCGTAGAAGAATTCGAACGGCTGCTGGTGGAGCATGGCGGCATCCTTGTGGGGCCAGCGCAGGAGCCGTCTCCCTCCGCATTCTGATCTGGCAGTCTGCCAGATTGCGCAGTTTGCCGGGAAAACTTCCTTGCTGCAGATGGAGCACGGTGGTCCTGTTCCAGAGGGGCTTTCATCATGCTACGTCCGGCCGCTCCTTGTGCCGGCCGGGATGCTTTTTCCATGGACTGCAGCAGGTATCTGCACAGGGGCTCCCATGGTGTAGCGGGGAGCCCCGCGAAAATCCTCCGCCAGTTTTTTCCAGGTGATAGACTGAATAGGGGCAGGGCCTTGCCACGGAGGAGGGCAGGACATGGCTTTCACCGATCGTGAACATGCAGCCCGCCAGCTGGCGGAGCGTCTGTCCCGGTACCGGAACCGGCATCCCCTGGTGCTGGCGATTCCCCGCGGGGCCCTGCCGATGGGAGAGATCATTGCCCGCTGGCTGGGAGGGGATCTGGATGTGGTGCTGGTCCGCAAAATGGGCGCTCCTGACAACCCGGAACTGGCCATGGGCGCAGTGGATGAAAAGGGGAATCTCTATTTTGAGCCATGGGCGGTACAGGCCGGATTGCCGGAGGAGTGGATTGGGGAAGAATCCCGGCGGCAGAAGGAGGTGATCGCAAAACGGCGTGCAGCCTATACGCCCATCCACCCTGCGCTGGATCCCCGGGGGCGGACCGTCATTGTCGTGGATGATGGCGTGGCGACGGGGGCTACCATGGCGGCAGCCCT
The DNA here is from genome assembly GCA_027365525.1 of Acidithiobacillus sp. Lineage (GTDB taxonomy): Bacteria > Pseudomonadota > Gammaproteobacteria > Acidithiobacillales > Acidithiobacillaceae > Igneacidithiobacillus. Next base: position 6,802 of record DAHXMJ010000049.1, on the reverse strand, counting down.
GCATCTTCTCCGCAGTCAGGGACCTGCCCGCCTGGTGGTTGCAGTAGCGGTGGCCTCACGGGAAGCTTTCCGCCGCCTGGCCGCCCTGGCCGATGAAGTGGTCTGTCTGGAAACACCGGAACCGTTCGGTGCGGTAGGGGAGTTTTTTCTGGATTTCCGTGAGATATCCGACAGGGAGGTGGAACGGATTCTTGCAGGATACCGTTCTCCCGAAGACGGAGAACCGGCAGCCGGAGAGAGTTAGGGGTTCCGGGAAAACTCTCCGGGCATGCCGTTTGATGGCTGGGGTTCTCCGGCATTCTGGTGGAACAGGAGACGGTCCTCCGCAGTAGCATGTGGCCCGGTCGGGACGGATGCATGCCGGGTCCCGGTCTTGCGCCAATACCAACCAGATGGTATGTATAGGCCAATATCCGGATGGGCCATATGTGTCCAGGAAGGACAGTGTTCTGGACTGCGGTTTTTTCGGTGAAATCAGGAGGCTCACGTGGCACTGCTGGCTTTGACCCCCCAGAGGACGCCAGGGGAGAACTGGCGGATCTGTACCAGTCGATCCTCCAAAATTTTGGAAGTGTCCCGGAAGGCCTGCAGCTTTTCGGCGTCAGTCCCGGACTGCTGCGCTATATCCTGTCCCTGGAAGGCGGGTGCGGATTCTGCACTGGATGTAACGCGATGCTGCTGCTCAACGCGGGAATCACCGAAGACGCCCTGGAAAAAGTCCGGCAGGATCCGCTGCAGGGACCGATGGAAGCCCGGGAGAATGCCCTGCATGGACCATGCGCTCCGGGCTGCCCGGGACCTGCACTCCGTGGGACAGGACGCGGGGATGGACTCCGCCGGCTGGGATGGGCGGATCAGGACATCTTTGATGCCGTGGCCCATAGGGCGCAGCACACGGCGGTAGATATCCTGTTTGAGACGTTCCGGGTGGCACCCTACCCGGGCTGATGGCCGGTTCCGCGGCCCCTGCATCCCGGATTCCCGGGATTCTGGAAAGCGGACAGTGGTGGCCTGGCCGTTCCTGCCCTGGCGGGACGGACCAGGATGGATCAGGTAGACACCTGCAACAGACATGGAAGGAGGAGACAGCAGCATGGCAAAAATACTGGTTCTTTATTACAGCACCTGGGGACATGTGGAAACCATGGCCCGGGCAGTGGCGGAAGGAGTGGCGGAAGTGCCGGGCTGTACGGTGGATGTGAAACGGGTCCCCGAGGTCATGTCGGAAGAGGTACTGGTGGCCATTCACGCGAAAACAGGGCAGGTGGCACCTGAAGCGGTTCCCGATGAACTCGCCAATTACGATGCCATTCTTTTTGGTACCCCAACCCGTTTTGGCAACATGTGCGGGCAGATGCGCAATTTCCTGGACCGCACGGGAAACCTGTGGCAGGAGGGGGCACTGGTAGGCAGGGTTGGCAGCGTATTTGCGAGCACAGCCACGCAGCATGGCGGCCAGGAAACTACCATCACGTCTTTTCACAGCACGCTGTTCCATCACGGCATGATCGTGGTTGGCGTTCCCTATGCCTGTGCGGGGCTGACAAATATGGACGAGATCAGCGGGGGAACCCCGTATGGTGCGACGACCCTCAGCCGGGGCGATGGCAGCCGGACCCCAAGCGCAAATGAACTGGCGGTCGCCCGGTACCAGGGCCGCCATGTAGCCGGGATTGCCCACCGGCTCTTTGGCTGAACCCACGGATGCCAGGTGCGGGTTCCGTCCGGCACCCGGCATTTTTCCGGCCTCCGGGAGGCTCCACTGTTCTCTGGCCGGTCAGGGTTTCGGCAGGCAGTACCATTTGTAGAAGGCAATGCCGCCCCAGACCGTTTCGACGGCGGCAAAAGGCCAGGTTCCAGACAGCCCGCCGTAGACCGCCGAGGCGAGGCAGGATCCTCCGAACAGCAGCGTAAACCATGGCGAGCGAGATTCCAGGGCATAGAACACCATCATCAGCGTTACGACAAAAAATCCAAAAACTGTCAGCAGGTCCATCCGAAACGTCTCCGGGAATCCAGGAATCTGCCTGCAGAATAGAAAAACTTTCCGGTCCGGGAAATCCTCCCTTTCTGGGCTCCCACTTCCAGAAGCGTGCGGCACGGGCAGGTCTTGGGCCCGGGCTGGAATGTGGTATGCTTGCCCCATATGAGCATATTCACCAATGGAAATGTTTCCCGACAGGCAGGCCGGATACTCCTGGCCGGCCTGCTTCCGATGGTTCTTGTGCCCGGTGGCGCCCTGGCCAAAAGGCCCCAGGGCTTTTCCGGAGCGCTGGGGCTTGGGGCCAGCAGCAGTACCGGTACGAGCCAGTCCCTGAGTGCCAACACCCAGAATGCCCTCTACTGGCTGTCGGGTGCCTGGTCCAACAGCAGCCATCTGTCCTACAATTATGTCCGTTCCGGCGGACCGGTTGTGGCCGACCGTCTGGCCCTGCACAACAGCACCCGCTATCTTTTTTCTCCGGAGACTTTTGCCCTGGGAGACCTGGGCTATGTCCGCAACCATTTTGACGGCTATTTCTACCGCGTAAACGAGACGGTTGGCATTGGACACTATTTCCATCTTAGCCCCCGCGCCCGTCTCACCCTGGAAGGCGGAGTGGGTGCCCGGGAGTCCCACCGGATCGGCGGAACCCCGGGAACCGATCCGATTGCACGCCTGGAGGCGGCCTACCGGCTGCGGTTCAGCCGGCATGCGAGCCTGCGGGAGGCCGTGGATGCGATCCTGTCCAAAAATGGCGCGGATACCTACGAATCCCGCCTGGATCTGGATACCCCCCTCTATGGGGCACTGGGCATGCGCTTCTCGTTTCTGGCGACCTACAACTCCCAGGTGCTCGCTGGATACCGGCCCTTCAATACGCTGACCGCCGTCAACCTCGCCTACCGTTTCTAGTTTTTCCAGCCGCTGTCCGGCAGTGCTGCAGCAGACTGTGTTCAGGCGCGCCTGCCCAGTCCGTCTGGTACTTGCGTCTGCTTTTCCCGTCCACCAGCCCAGACTCCATGCCTAGAGATTCGTGCTAGGCTCAAGAGTGGGCAGGGAGCCTGTGGCTTGGGGGGATTCGGGTATGGGACGGATTGCCGGCGCCATTATGGGGGCCCTGGTGGGAGATGCCCTGGCGACGGGCTGCCACTGGTATTACGACCTTGCCACCATGCGCCAGGTCTGTGGAGACTGGGTGCAGGACTACCGGGTGCCGGAACCCGGCCATTACCATGGCGGGCTTGGGGCTGGAGAGTGCTCCCAAAGCGGTATTCTCCTGGTTATGCTCATGGAATCCATCCTGAAACAGGGGACTTATGCGGAGACCGATTTCACCCGCCGTCTCGATGAAGAGCTCTTTCCACAGCTGGATGGAAGCCCGCGGCAGGGACCCGGCGCCTATACCAGCCAGTCCATCCGCGAAGCCTGGCGCAGGCGGGTGCTGGAGGGACGCCCATGGGGAGAATGTGCCGGCTTCGCGGACACCACCGAGGGCGCTGAACGCATCATTCCTCTGGCGGCCTTCCTGCACGGAGATCTGGCCTCCATGGCAGCGGCGGTACTCCACAATATCGCCCTGACCCAGAAGGATGTCACCGTGCTGGCCATGAGTCTGGCCTATGCCAGTGTCCTTGCCCTGCTGCTGCGCGGTGTGCCCTTTGATGCCCAGATCTCCACGCGTCTCATGGCAGCGGTCCGGGACGGTGAACTTCCCTTTTATACGGTTACTGGCGGGCGGCTGGATGCCCTTCCCGAAGGATCCGGGGTACCGCGGGCGGGCGAGCTGCCCTCGCCCGATGCCCTGCTGGGCCCCGGCTACATGGCTGCTGCCGCCACGGATCCCGGCATCGTCATAGAACCCGCCTGGAAGGTGAGCCTTGTCTATGGCATGCCCTGTGCCATCTATCACCAGATGCCAGCGGTGTATTACCTTGCTGCCCGGTTCCAGGGCGATTTTGAGGGGGGCGTGCTCCACGCAGTCAACGGTGGGGGACAGAACCTTTCCCGGGCCATGCTCACCGGCGCACTTCTGGGCGCCCAGGTGGGTGTGGCCGGGATCCCGGCACGGTTTCTGCGCGGCCTGAAAGAAGGCGAGCAGTATCTGGATCTGGCTTTCCGCCTGGAACGGGCTGCATGTTAAATCCGGTATTCCCGGACAAATGGACCGGAATTGGGTCATGTGACCCGGATTTCCCATGAGCCAGCGTAAAAACAGCGCGTTCCGCCAGAAGGTCTTTCTCCTGGTCCCGTCTTTCCGGGCGGACTGCAAAACCCGCCTGCCCGGCAGCGGTGCAGCTGCCGGGCCGCTGCTGGCGGAGCACTGCGGAGCTGTCTGGCAGACAGCCATCTACCACAAACACGCCTGGCAGCGGATCCCTGCATACAGGGTGTTTTCCAGACTCTCCGCGTGCAGGTGCCCATCATGACGACGGCGAAGACGCACATCCTGGATTCGCTGGGTGAGCGGTCCCTATTGCTGCCGGGACTGGTCAACCGGGCGCTGGCCGCCAATGACCGGATCAAGTACCGGTTTGCGCTGCTGCAGACCGCCCAGTCCCATGCGGAACAGCCCGATACACCGAGCACGAACCTGCGTACGGAGCGGCTGGCGGCAGGGGTGCCTGAAAGCACCCTGGACCAGGCTGTCGGCGGCGCACAAAAGCTTGGCGGCGGCCGCTACCGTATCCCCGGGTCGTCCCGCCTTCTGTCCGACATGGGCAATGACGCGGCCGAAATGCTTGAACCGCTGACCGCGGCCGGTATCGGCGAAGCCAGGGATTTCTCCGCCCGCCTGGATGCCCTGTCGCCAGGGGAAAGGCACAGCGACGAGATATCCGGTGAGGACATCCGTGCTCTTGCCTCCGGCGACCGGAAACAGGGCGACAGTCTGCATCTGCTGGTGATGGACATGCATCGCGCCCTGAACGCCCTGCAGTCCAGTATCGCTGGCGAGACGGTCGGTGGCTGCCAGACGTATGGCATACGCGATTCCGACCGCCCGCTGGTCGCCGCATTCATGGCGGGGGTCAACAGAACGGCACCGCTGAAGTTCGACCATCCAGGACTCGCAGCAACGGCAACACGGGTGGGCGACAGACTCGTGCTGCAAAACGATATCGGCACAACCGATGCGCATGTACTGGTGGTACACGTCCGGGGCCGGACGGTCACCGCGACCTACACCGACGTACATCTGAGACGCCTCCTGTTCTTCCAGAGCCTGTTCGAAGGCTACGGGGTGGAGTGGAGCGACACGCGGTCGCGCAATGACGCATCCATGGATGAAGGCATGTACCACCTCTGCGCCGGAACATTCCGGTCGCAAAGCCCGGCCCGGCTGCGCAAATCTCTCGAACACCTCGGTTCCCGGCTGGTGTTCCTGATTGACTGGAACAGGGCGCGCAAACGCCTGTGCCTGTTTGTGCCCCAGGACGCTGCAATCGGACTGCTGCACTGGGCAGCGCAGCAGAACATCGGTCACATGGCCTGGCTCAGGGCTGGCGGCGAGCAGCTGGTGTTCGATGCGATGGGTTTCGCCTACGCAGGACAGATCAGGCCTGGCGAACGGCTGGACACCCTGCTGTCCGGAAGCCGGACGGTGCAGTTTCTGCAATTCTGCCTGACCAGGGCTTTTGAGGATTTGCAGCTCGGACGCCCCATATCGCTGATTGCCGACGAGATCCGCACAGAGCTGGCGTCTTTTGTCCGTTCTGCCGAGGATGCACTTCTGGACAGCGCGGTCGAGCAGGCAGGTCTAATCGTGGAACTGGCCGACGCCGTACGCAGCGCGCTGGCCGCATTGCAGGCGGGACACCCGGAAACGGTGCCCCTGATGGCCGAGAAGGCCAAGGTCTGGGAAACGGTTGCGGACCAGGAGCTGAACGCCGTGCGCGAGTCCTCGCGCACGGCAGGGCATTTCCTGGCCCAGCTCATGTCGGCCGCGGATGATGTGGCGGACGATCTGGAGGACGCGGCGTTCCATCTTACGCTTTCCCCAAGGGCACCGGCTTCGTCGGTTGCCGCATTGCTGGTCCTTGTAGGACATGTCTCCAGTGCAAGCCGCGAACTGGTCAAGGCGCTGGCCACATCCCGTTATGTGCGGCGCGGCGTGCCGCGCGAGGATATCGAGGACTTTCTGCAGGCCGTGCACATGACACGTACCCTGGAGCATGCGAGCGATCTCGCTGAACGTGAGGTCAAGCGCTCGCTCTCCGCAAGCGCACTGCCTTTTTCCGAAGTGTTCGGGGTATTCGAGGCCGCCCGCAACCTGGAGGAAGCCTCGGATGGACTGATGCATGTTGCCCTGCTGCTGCACGATCACGTCATGGAAAAAGTGGGCCGTGAGTAGGGGCCGAACAGCCAGGAATCTGCCGGTCTTCGACCTGAACGGCAGGGAGGGTGTGCCGGATGTGAAGGCATGCGGATTCAAGGCGTACAATCTGATGCGCATGTCTGTCCTCGGGCTGCCGGTACCCGCCGGCTTCGTGCTCGGCACACCATGGTGCAATGAGGTGGCCAGGAACGCCAGTGCGGTGGCGTCGCTGTCTGAAGTACTGCAGACCGGTATCCGTGCGCTTGAGCACCAGACCGGGCTTGCCTTCGGCAGCCGCCGTCGCCCGCTCCTGGTATCCGTGCGTTCTGGTGCCCCGGTTTCGATGCCCGGCATGATGGATACGGTGCTGAATGTCGGCCTCAACGAGGAATCGCTGGCTGGACTGCTAAGGCTGACGGGCGACCACCGGCTGGTCTGGGATTCGTATTCGCGCTTTATCATGGCTTTTGCCGAGGTCGTCGAAGGCATCCCTCCGGCTCCGTTCG
>DAHXMJ010000042.1 GCA_027365525.1 Acidithiobacillus sp. | reverse complement strand
CGGAAACCGATTTCGAGGCGTACTATTCGGCCAGGCTGCTCCCGCACCTGTACCTGCAGCCGGATCTGCAGTATGTAGTGCATCCGGGTGGCACCTACCCGGACGCCCTGGTCGGCATTCTCCGGCTGCACACGAGCTTCCCGTAACAGTTTCCCACCGCAGGGGGAACCCTCACCCAGGCCGTCAGTCCAGGGGGGCTGCAGGACTGGCGGAATACTCAGCAGCCGCGAAAACGGGTAGCATGGATGCCGTCTCCTGGAAGATGGAAGACTGGGGAACCTTAATCACACAGTAACAGGAGCTGTTATGAAGAAGATGTTGCGATTCGCAGCGGTGGCATTGGGGCTGGCCGCACCAGTGATGGCACTGGGTGCCTCCCCAGGCCAGATGGAATCGTTTTATGAATGTGTCCTGCCTCCCACCCTGGCAGTGTATCAGGATGCTACCATTGCTTCCGGTCATATCTCGAACGACATGAGTTTTTACAAGAACAAGCATCCAGGAGCCTCGTTTAACGAAGCCAGCTGGCTGTATGCATTATATGCAAAGAAAAACCTGACGAGATGCAAGATGCCCACAGGGCAGAAAGACAAGGAAACGGCGTTATCGGTTATCCGGGAAGCCGGAAAAATCATCAATGGATATATCCATTTCACCTGGTCTCCAACACGGGTAAAACTGGGCATCGTGTGGCCAGACATCCATTCTGGATATGAAAAAATACGTGCGATTACCGGTAACCGCTACAGCGGCATGAAAATTCCGTCGGGAGTGATCACTACCGATGGAAAATATGACGCAATGATCAACATGCAGAGGGCCCAGGCACAATCCGTCCAGAATAACTGATCCTCCGCCGGGGTTTGCTACCGGTGCGGGCAGCAGGACCACTACCTGCACAGGGCCGGTGTGCGTGGGGCTTCCCGCGATCCTGGCTCCAGAATGCTGGCTGACGGGGTGGCAGGGCACGGGCTGCACACTTTTGCCAGCCCGGGTGCGTCCTGGCAAAAACACTCCGGCAGCAGGGCCGGAAAATACCGGTAGAGAAAACCGGCAGGACAGCGTGCGAAATCTGGCAGGATCTCACGGAGGGTGCATCGGGCCTGTGGAACCGCCTCAGCGCACTCCGATGGCACGGCGGAGAATGGCCCGGTAGATTCCCCGCCACGGCGGGGTTCTCCCCTGGCGGCGGGCTTTCCAGCGTTCGAGGGCAGAGATGGCCTCTTCCGGACCCGTCAGTCCCCGCCCGCCAATGTACAGGGGGTAGGCCAGCAGGACGCCAGCCACCAGTTCATCCAGGGTGAGGCGCCGCTCGCGCCGCGGCAGCGGGTAGCGGTCCCGGGTAAGGCCCCAGCCCGCATAGAAGGGCTGGCCATGGCAGGTAACAGGCCGGTTTCGCAGCAGGGCCTCAAAGCCGGCAAGAGAGGTCAGGGTATGCACCTCATCGACCTGGTCCAGAAGGCGTTCCATCGGCACGTTCCCCAGGACCTGGTCACAAAATTTCGGGGCATGGTCCTCCCCGTCGCCCCTGCGGCGCAGGCCCGCGAAAACATCCGGGTGGGGCTTGTAGAGCAGGAAGGCGTCCGGATGCTCCCTGCGCACCGCCTGCAGCAGGGCCAGATTGCTGCGAAGCTCCGGGCAGCCTGCCGCGATGGCCGCATCACTCTCCACCTGCCCTGGCACGAGGATGATCCGCCTGGCACCGGGAGGACGGACCCATGATTCCGCGCCCACGTTGTACTTGCTGATCCCGCCGGCAACGATGCGTTCCCGCAGCTGCCGGGCCCGTTCCAGTTCCGCGGTGGCAAACCGGGAATGCTGGAGCAGGTTTTCCAGGCGTGAAGGCCGGCTGGCATCGTAGTACATCCCGAAATCGTCCAGAACCCAGGACAGGGGCCGGGTGAGCTCGGCGCCCAGGCCCACAGAACGCAGAAACCCGTCCTCCATTCGCAGTACCCTGCCCGTCCCGCCCCAGGGGGCGGGAACGGGAGTGCTTCCCCAGAGAATCAGGACGGCATCAGAATGCTGCCGCAGCGCCGCCCCGTCCTGTACGAAGACCAGTTCCCGATGGGTAAAGATCCGGCGGAGATAACGCCGCTTCCACAGCGGAAAACGCCAAAAACAGATCCGTCCGGGCAGGGACTGGACTATGGCCTCGGCCTGGGATAACCCCCCGGACGCGCATTCAGCCAAGAATTTCTCCCAAAAAACCGTCGACCAGCTGGAAATGGTCCTGCCAGCGCCAGGTACGGAACCCCCTGATGCGCTCCATCTGGGCCCTGCGCCGGGGGCCATCGTGGGCGTAATCGCGCAGGGCAGCCAGCCATCCTGGCCCGTCCAGCGGGTGCAGATAGTCGGGAATTGCCCCGGCCGACTCCCGGAAAGCCGGCAGGTCACTGGCAAGCACGGGGGTTCCCACGCTGAGCGCCTCCACCAGTGGCAAACCGTACCCTTCCGCGAAAGAGGGAAAGACCAGGGCGCGCGCGTGGCGGAGCCACGTGGCAATCTCCTGGTCACTCCCTGCCTGCCGCTCCAGCACCAGATCCTGCAGGCCTGGACAGCGTTCCAGAAGGTCTGCCACCTGTTCGCACTCCCAGCCGCGCCGGCCAAGCAGCACCAGCCTCGGCACCTGGGCTCCCTCCAGTGCCTGCCACTCCCGCCACACATGCAGGAGCAGAAGATGGTTTTTACGGGGCTCGATCGTCCCCAGGTACAAAAAATAGGGGGAAGCGATGGGGGGCTGGCTGTCCCCGGGCGGAAGCTCCTCACAGCCCAGGGGAGCCACCAGACTGGGCTGTGCACTCCCTGCGCCCTGCTCCTGCAGATGGCTTTCCCAGTCCCTGGCCGTATGCCGGGAGTTGAAGATCACGCCACGCCCGGTCTGCAGCATGTTGCGGACCCGCTGTCCGTGCCGCTGATCCTCTCCCGGCCTGGAGTATTCGGGGTAACGCAGCGGGATGAGATCGTGAACGAAATAGACCGGATGCAGATCCAGCGCCTCCAGGGCCAGGGGATAGCGGGGATCTTCCAGACCACTATGGCTGAGATGCAGAAACAGGCACCGATGGCAGCTTCTGGCCGGCAGCATGTGGGCCGTCGCCACCGACTGGTACAGATCGCGGAAAGGGTTACCCGACTCCCCCAGCAATGCCCGGAAAAGGCGTTCGGATGAACTGGCCGACAGGGGCAGCCAGCGTCCCAGATGGCGGACAAGGGCCCGGGCCCGGTGCCGGTACTGGCGCAGATAGGCCAGGGTGACGCGGTCAATCCCGGTGGGCGGCAGTCCCTCCCGCTGCCGTGCCGCCAGACGGGTCAGATCAATCAGGATATCCCGGCTCATGTTTCCGTGTCCCGTCGCGTCAGGGTGCCTACCGTCCCGGTCCGCAGCCGGTGACAGGTTTCCAGGACCGCTTCCGTCAGGCCCGGTTCCTGAAAAAAGACCCCGCGCACCTGCACCGTGGCTGCCAGGGCCCGGAAAAAATCTTCCCGCAGTCCGGGATCCGGTTCCTGGCCCCCGGTCCAGAAATGGTCCAGGGGTCCCTGGTAGGCCAGTCCCGGCACGTCGAAGACGGCGGAACCCAGGACCTTGAGCGGACGCTGCAGCTCAAGTGCCCGGAGACCGGAACTGCTGTTGACCAGAACCACACCGGCAGAACCGGCAATGAGGCGGTCGAGATCCCCGCCCCGCAGGTACCACACGCGGTCCTCAAGCCCGAGTGCCCGGGCGCGGCGGTGGACATGGCGCTCCCAGTTGGGCAGGCCCGGATCCCAGGGGTGCTCCTTGACGGCGAGCCGTGCTCCTGCCGGTGCGTGGTTACGAAAAGAGACAAGCACTTCCTCGAGGGCTTCTTCCATCTGCGGATAGGGCGAGTAGGCCAGAATCTGGAAGTCAAAGTGGAGCTGGAGCGGGAAAAGATAGTAGGGGCGCTGACTGGCCCAGAGTCTCCCGCACTGCGCCTGCACGCCTTTCCGCAGCAGGCGGTTTCCGAGGAGCCGCCAGCCACTTGCGACCATATAGGGAATCGCCGGCGGGCGGCGGTCGCTGCGCCGGTAGCGGGGGTACAGGGGGGCCATCAGCAGGTTCCCGAAGTTTTGGGCCAGATCCCCCAAAGCCATCTGCAGGGCGCTGTCCCGAAAGCGCGTTTCCCGGTCCAGAACCGTGGCCTTGCGGGCGATTTCGTGAATTTTCCCGGGGTCCCGGGGGAAGCGCGAGGCTCCGCCCAGCCCGTCTCTCTCCAGGGTAATCCAGTCGGGCCGCAGATAGCCAAAATCCGTTGCGGTAACCCCGATACCCAGCTCCTGGGCAATGGCAACGGCCTCCCTGTGGTAGTGCCGCTGTTCCCCCAAAAGCATCAGTTCCGTCACCCTCTCCGCCGCAAAAAACCGGCGAATCCACTGGGGCCAGTGGGCCAGGCTTCCCCGGTAGCTGCGCGCGCAGGGGTCATGCCAGAAGAGCCAGTCCCCAAAGCAGAGATTGATGCGGGTGACCCGCCAGCCATGTTCCGCCAGACATCCCCCCACCCGCCGGAAAAAGGACGAGGGCATGCCCTGCAAAAAGACGATGTGGGGAACCGGTGGCACGGGAATGGCGGCAGACCTCATACGGCAAGGGCACTGGCAAGACTCTGGGTGTAGGAGACTCTCCCCAGGGGTGCCCCCGCTGCCCGGATTTTGTCGATGGAATGCCCGCAGGTGCGGCCAAAGATCTGCACCAGAAGGGGGTGCAGCAGCGGTTCCTGGCGCAGGTGAAGAACCCTGTATGGACCTGACAGCACCCTTGCCGACGCCATGGCTACCCCATAGGGCAGGGACAGAACGGTCCCCCTGCCCTGCAGGGCCTGGCGCAGGTCGTGGAGAAACGTGCGCCAGTCGAGATCCATGGGGTCACGCACGTTGAACGTCTCCCCTCCCGCCGCCGGGCTCCGGGCAGCCCAGAGGGCGACGTCGACCAGATTGTCCACATCCAGATATCCGCAGTGGACCCGGCCATCCCCGACCCTGAACATCAGACCCGAACGCAGTTTCCGGCCAATCCGGTCGATGAAGGGACTGCCCGCCCCCATCACATTGCAGGGACGCAGAATCGTATAGGACAGGCCGAGGGCCGCGGCGCGGGCCCGCAGCAGCTGCTCGCCCGCCTGCTTGCTGTCGCCATAGCCAAAGCCCGTGGGCTGCAGGCGGGAGGATTCTGGCGCAGGACCGGAAGGAAACCCGTAGACGTCGACACTGGAAAAATGCACAAGGTGCCCGGGCAGAGTTCCGGCGAGAGAGAACGCTTCCAGCAGATTGGCCAGCCCCACCACAGTGGCCGCCCAGAAATCCTGTCGCGGGCCCCAGGTGCGCACATCGGCGGCACAGTGAAACACCTGGGCCACCTCCCGCGCCGGTGCAGTTTGTTTTGCTAGACTTCTCTCATGCCTCCAGGAATCCGGCGGCAGCCACGACACGCATCGGGTAATGCGGATCAGGCCAGTGCCTGGCAGAGGCTCTGCATTGGAAAAGAACCCGGGTTTTACCCAAAAATAGAATTTGGAAGCCGGCCTCGTGCAATGGTGCGTCAGAATAGTAAAAACAGCTGACACCTGCCGCACGGCAGATCTGAACCCGCGGATACAGGATAAAAAGGCCGCCTAAAAAATGGGAAACCCGATAGACGCGAATCCGGAGGGACTATCCCCGGCGCAGATCCAGCGCACGGTCAGGGCATTTCCAGACCCTGCGTACATCAACGGGGACATCGTTGCCACTGGTGGCGACCTGCGCCCGGAGCGTCTCCTGCAAGCCTACTCCCAGGGAATCTTCCCCTGGTTCAGCGAGAATGATCCCATCCTCTGGTGGTCGCCCGATCCCCGGGGTGTGCTCTACCCAGAGGCCGTGCACTGCAGCCGCAGTCTCCTGAAGAACGCCCGCCGAAACACCTGGGAGATCCACTTCGACCGGAATTTCGCGGCCGTTGTGGCGGCCTGTGCGGCACCGCGCAGGGATCAGGAGGGCACCTGGATCACTGCTGGCATGCTCCAGGCCTACGTAACCCTTTTCGAACAGGGGTACGCCCATTCCCTGGAGGTGTATGCCGGCACTCGCCTGGTGGGCGGACTCTACGGTGTGGCCCTGGGCGGGCTGTTTTTTGGGGAATCCATGTTCAGCCTGGAGCGGGATGCCTCCAAATGGGCACTGGTATCGCTTGCCCGCCATCTCCAGCTCTGGGGTTTTACCCTCATTGATACCCAGTTTCTCACTGGCCATCTCCAGAGTCTCGGTGCCGTGGAACTGCAGCGTGCAGAATTTTTGGGTCTTGTGCGCGACCATGTGCAGGACCGCCCTGAAGCCCGCTGGTCGGTGCACCAGGAATGGCAGAAAGGGATCTCCGGTTCATGATTTTTTTTCGGAGTCCCTGCACGGTTCTGTCCCCTGCCTGTACCCACCAGAGCTGTGAAAACACGCTCCAGCAAGTCGGAAGCCGCAGGCCAGGATAGGATCCCATCCCCCGGCATACTGCCGCAGCTTTTCCGGCGCGGCCATCCCCAGCCATCGGCATGGGTTTCCGAATCCGCCGGAGCAGGCGGACATTGTCCTGCTATCGTGCCCTCCGTTTCCACCGTCTCGCCGGTGGGTGATCCCGATCCAGCGTCCGGTTCCCGGGCCACCCGGGTACAGCTGATATCCCCAGACGGATCTGCCCTGCGGCAGCACTCCTGAACTGCCGGCTGTACTCTCTTCCCTTCGACAGGCACACTTCTTTTGGGCATTATCAATGCTGCCCCGAAGTGTCCGCGGACTCGTGGAAGAATCTCATTTCCCCGATGCCCATCTGAACCTGGTTTCCTGACTGTTCACGCGAATGAAGGGTACACAGCCATGCACGAAATCATCTGTCCGCACTGCGGCAAAGCCTTCAAGATTGATGAGGCCGGATACGCGGACATCCTGAAGCAGGTGCGTGACAGCGAGTTTGACCAGCAGCTGCATGAGCGGCTTGCACTGGCCGAACAGGACAAGCGGAACGCCGTCGAGCTCGCCACCGCAAGGGCCGCCACCGAACTGCAGAAGGCGGCCGCAGACAGGGATGCCGAAATCCTGGAACTGCGGGCCAGGCTCAATGCCGGAGAGGTAGAGCGGAAACTGGCCGTGACCGAGGCCATAGGGGTGGTAGAAAAGGAGCGTGATGCCCTCGCGGGTGAACTTGCCCAGGCCAGACAGGACAGACAGGCTGCTTCCCGGCTCGCCGAGGCGACGCTTGCCCACGAACTGCAGAAGGCGGCTGCAGACAGGGATGCCGCAATCCTGGAACTGCGGGCCAGGCTCACTGCCACCAGCGTGGAGCAGAAGCTCGCAATTGCCCAGGCCGTCAGCGTGGTAGAGAAGGAACGTGATGAGCTGAAAAGCGGCCTCCAGCAGGCGGAACTGCAGAAACAGCTCGCCGAAAAGGCGCTCCGGGACAAATACGAGACGCAGATCCGCGATCGCGATGACGCCATTGAGCGCCTCCGGGACATGAAGGCCCGCCTGTCGACCAAGATGGTGGGCGAAACCCTCGAACAGCACTGCGAAACCGAGTTCAACCGCATTCGGGCAACCGCCTTCCCAAGGGCGTATTTCGAGAAGGACAACGACGCACGGAGTGGCAGCAAGGGCGACTACATCTTTCGCGACTCGGACGGAACGGGCCTGGAGATCGTCTCCATCATGTTTGAGATGAAGAACGAATGCGACCACACGGCGGCCAGGAGCCGGAACGAGGACTTCCTGAAGGAGCTGGACCGGGACCGTACCGAGAAAGGGTGCGAATATGCAGTGCTGGTCTCCCTGCTGGAACCCGACAGTGAACTCTACAATACAGGGATCGTGGATGTGTTCCACCGCTATCCGAAGATGTACGTCGTCCGCCCGCAGTTCTTTCTGCCCATCATCACGCTGCTGCGGAATGCGGCAATGAACTCTCTCCAGTACCGGTCGGAGCTCGCACTCATGCGTGCGCAGAACATCGACATCACGAACTTTGAAACCGAGCTCGAGACATTCAGGACAGCCTTCGGGAAGAACTATGACCTTGCCTCCCGGCGGTTCCAGACGGCCATCGATGAAATCGACAAGTCCATCGACCACCTGCAGAAGACAAAAGAGGCCCTGCTCGGTACCGACCGGAACCTCCGCCTGGCAAACGACAAGGCGCAGGATGTAACAATCAGGAAGCTGACCCGGAGCAACCCGACCATGGCAGCCAAATTTGCGGAGCTTAAAAAACCGGATCCTTCCAGCGCGGAATAGGCCAGATAAACAGCGCTGGTTCAGAAACCCGTCAAGATGCCGGCTCCATCCTTCGTACCGGCACCGGATTCTGCCATTCAGGGCGGTAAATTTGGGAGCCTTGTCGAGGCCCCTGTAGCGCCGTTTCGCCCAGCCCTTCGCTTTATGGGCAGCATTGGATTTTGCCCGTTCCCAGAGGGTTTTGTACGCCGCCGCCACTTGCCGCGGGGCGTTGCAGGCCATCTGGGAGGGCAGCCCGAACCGTTCCCGCAAGTCCTGGTACACCAGCGTTTGCAGTTTCATGCCCTGCGACATCCTGCCGTTCGCGAAGGCAACGACGGAGGCATGATTCAGGGCATCCCGGTAAGCCAACGCCGTGCGCCGAACCGCTTCCGCCTGATCTTCTGCCAGCAGCAGTTTCAGCTTGCACGTCAACGATTGAAAGGTTGGCAATTCATTCATGTTCACAGTAATAAAAAAGTCATGTTGCTCTTGTGAAGAATCGCCGCTACGCGGCGGCGCTATCCCTTCCCGCCCCGAACGGCGGGGATTCCCGCGCAAACCGGTTGAAACTGCATTGACTGACACGGGAAAGCCGTAGCAAAACGGCATCTGCGAAAATTTCAATGGGAAATTCCGGGAAGAATGCCTGGCGATGGAGTGGTTCCGGAACCGGATGGAGGAAAAGATCGTGACTGGAGACTGGTGGATTCACTATAATTGAGATCCGACCCTATTCCAGTTTGCAGTATCGGACCCCTGCAGCATTTCGGCAGGATATCGAGAAGAATTTGGCAACCATGGCCAAAACTCCTTGAATTTTTTCCATAAAAAATAAGTCAGGTAAAGGAGATACACGCAACTTTACGCATATCGGCGCGATCGATCTTATCCCACAGCGGCAGGATAAAAAGGCCGCCTAAAAATGGGGGACGCGACAACTGCACCGACAGACGCCCCTCTACAAACAGTCAACGTCCTGAATATTCCAGACTTTGACTTTACTGGATGGTGAGGAATGATGGTATCTACCGCTTTGCTGTTGTCCCTGCTATCTGCATGGATAGTGCTGGAATTATCTCTGGAATATTTTTTTCGGTCGCCCATGAATGCAAACAGGCAAGACGGTGGATCTTCAAAAATATTTAATGTTGCGATTTTGTCCATTGTCGGATGCTGGGCCTGCGCGGTAGCGGCGGAGATCTGGCATGAGCCCCATGATGTACTGTACCTGCCGGGGATGGGCAGTTTGCTTCTGGTAGCGGGATTGCTGTTACGGGTGTATGCGATCATCACGTTAAAGAGATATTTCAGTGTGGATCTGGCAATCCAGCCTGGACACCAGCTGATTCAGCATGGGCCATACCGCATGGTGCGCCATCCGTCCTATACTGGAGCGATTCTCTGTTTTATAGGACTGGCATTGTCGCTTGGCTACTGGGCCACGGCTATTATGATCGTTATTCCTGTCGTCTCCGCCTACTTCTGGAGAATCTCCAGAGAGGAACGAATACTGGCGGATGCCTTTGGAATGGTTTATCAGGAATACCGTAACTGCACATACTGCCTCGTCCCCGGTATCATTTAGCGGATTAGCAGGTGAGCACCTGCCTGGGAATGCCAATAAAAGGAGAGGCGGAAATTGGGCGGCTTTGCCTGCCGCGCCATCCCTCCCCGGCATGAATGCCGGGGGGTTCCCGCGCAATTCGATGAAGGCGCGGTTCTGTGCGTGAGCCAAGGCAATTCCAGGAAACGTCGCTACTCCGGCAGATCGTTCAGCCCGTAGCTGGTACTACGTCCGCCCGCATCCGATTTTCGCAGCATGCCGTGCGCGAGCAGATCATTAATGTCGCGCAGGGCTGTGTCTGGCGAATATTTGACGATAGCCGCCCACTTGCTGCGGCTAAGTTTGCCTTCGAAACCGTCGAGCAGTCGATCAATCAGTTTTACCTGTCGCCCGTTCAGTGGCGTGGTCGCCCAGCGCTGCCAGAAACGCGCCCTGGCCAGCACGGTATCGAGCGTGTCCTGTGCCTGGTCGACGGCGCGATGGAGGGTATCGAGAAACCAGACAAGCCACCCGGTGACGTCCATCGACCGTCTCTGCGTTCGCGCTGGATCTGCGCCGAAAAACCGTAGAAACGCTGCGGACTGCCGTCGGCACGCCACATCCTGAAAAGTAGGCAAAACACATGGGGAAAAGAGTCTTGCAGCTACCGCCATCCTTGATTTCGTGATGGAGTTTCTTATGCTGTAGATAGAGAAAACACCGTGACCCTGCCACCGAGGAGTACCAATAATTATGCGCCGTCTTTTTCTCTCGCTGCTCACTGTCCCTGCAGCTCTGGTCCTACTCATGGCAGATGCCATGGCCCATCCCATCCAGGGAGAGTCTCCCATGGAGCCCGGTCTGTGGCAGGTGGTCATCGCCGGAACCGTTCACATCCCCTCACCCCCGACTAACGAGGCCACGAGCCGGGTTGTGCAGGTCTGCATCAAACCCCATGAGTCCCCGGCCAAACCCTTTCTTCCTCCCATGCACGGTCATTGCACTACAACGCACAAACCACTGGCCAGCGGTCGTGAACAATGGAACATCCACTGCACAACGCCCAATGGCGCGGTAGACCAGCTGGGATGGATCCAGAGCCAGGCCCAGAATTTCGATTCTCACTGGCACATGACCGATAACATCACCAGCCCAACCAGATACACGGTAGAAACCAGCATCCATATGAAAGGCCACTGGATTGGGTCTAACTGCGGTGCTATACACTGAGGCTTGTGGTCCAAGCCTGAAAAATACGGATCACCTTCTCATGCTCCGGCCGCTGCGGTCTTCCCAAAAATCCTTTTATCGCCCAGCTGGAGACATTTCCATTGTCTTGATAAGATAATTCTGTGATCTGCCTGAGGGCCATGGCTTGGAAACCAGTGGGAATGGCTGTAATGAGGTCATGGGCACCCTAGGCCTTCCTCTTCCGTGCCAAACGCCAAGACTGCGCATCCACGGCGCGTCACCGCATGACCATCCGCGATT
This sequence comes from Acidithiobacillus sp., assembly GCA_027365525.1. Classification (GTDB taxonomy): domain Bacteria; phylum Pseudomonadota; class Gammaproteobacteria; order Acidithiobacillales; family Acidithiobacillaceae; genus Igneacidithiobacillus. Next base: position 1,885 of record DAHXMJ010000042.1, on the reverse strand, counting down.
GCCAGAGCCGGGGGCTCCTGGTGCCCATGAATGCTGCCCAGTTTGGTTTCAGGCCAGAAATCCGGAAAAGGAACATGGACGCTACACAAGCAGCTTCTGACATTACCTATCCTTTCCATCTGATCCAGCAGGCTGGCTGGAAGACGATAGTCGATTTATCCCCGGTCCCCCATGTGCTGACCTATAAAAGGAAACTGTTTTACAGCAACCCGGCCGCTGTATCTCTTTTTGACGGAGACAGCCCAGACTGCCTTGACGGTATGGACATTATGGAACTGATCCATCCCCTCGACCAGGAACGGATTCTTCTGCGGCTCAGTGCGCTAGCTCCCGATCATGACAGTAACCGGCCAGTCAAAATCCGTATCAGAACGCTGAAAAGCGGCATCAAGTCCATCATCTCCACGAGTTCCCTGTTTTTGGTCGATGGCGAACCCATCATTATGGCCACCGGGGTGGATGTGACGAAGATCTCCCGGATGAACCGGGCATTACAGGAGTCAGAAGAGAACTTCCAACGCCTTTTTGAGAACATGGTCGACGTTTTTTACCGTACCAACGAACGTCAGGAACTGGTGCTGATCGGGCCTGGTGTCAAAAAAATGATGGGCTATGATTCCAGGGAAATCCTGGGTACACCCGCTCATGATTACTACTTCGATCCAGAAAGCCGACAGGCGATGCTGTTGGAAATCAAGGAGCATGGGGAGGTCAAAAATTTTGAGGTGCAGCTGAAACACAAGGCCGGCCATCCTGTTGACGTTTCTATCAGCAGTCGGGCCATTTTGGGAGGACATGGAGAACTTCTGGGTGTAGAAGGGGTTTTCCGGGACATTTCCCAGGAAGTCGCTGCCAGGAAGCTGCTCACGAAGCTGGCCAGCGTCGATGAACTGACACAGGTACCCAACCGGAGGTCATTCCTGGAACACGCCTCCAAGCTGGTGCGGACCATCAAAAGGTATCCCGAAAATGTCCTGCTGGTCCTGGCGGACTTTGACCATTTCAAAAAAATCAACGACCTTCATGGACACTTGGCCGGGGACATGGTCCTCAAATCGGCAACCCGGGTCCTGCGGGAAAGCCTCCGAGAATCGGATCTACTCGGCAGACTGGGCGGCGACGAGTTCGCAATCCTGTTCCGGAAATGTTCCCACACCGAGGGCTGCGAAATCTTGTGCAGGCTGCTTGAGCAGTGCAGAATCAGCAAAATCAGGCTTTCCCAGGACATCACGGTAGATTTTTCCCTGAGTTTCGGCATAACGTATGTAACCGCAGACGATTACCCTTTTTCCTCAGCCATGGCCCGTGCAGATCAAGCCCTGTATTTGGCCAAGGCAGAAGGAAGGAGCTGTTTCCGCTTCTTCCTGGCAGAGGGAACGGAGCAATGCCTGAGCTGAGCCATAACAGGTTGACGAAAACTTACAGGACCAGTGTGTTCCGGCTGGAACCCGGTGCCAGCGTGAAATCCAGCAGCATCTCATGGGGCTCCGAGTCCAGGAGACGCCCTTTTAGGGCTGGTCCAGGTTATTGATCCGGCCCGGTGAAATTTTAAGCTGCATACTTGACCCGTGGGTCCCAGAAAAAGCTGCGCACCCGTTCGGGAGAGCGTTCCAGATGGGCCACATGGTTCCCGGCGGCGTTGCGTAATTCCGCTTTGGTGCGTACGGGAACCTTTTTGCTCATGGCCTGTTTTGGATCGGCATTGCGCTGCTCCTCAGGGTTGAGTCCAGGCTGTAGCTGATAGTTGACATCCTCCTCGCCCCCAGCCTATGGCTGCCGCTCTTGAGAGCGGAAAGGACGGGGATTCCTTCCTGCCAGCAGTGGCCTGACTTCAGCCACTTCGATTGACCCATTCCCTTATGTGCGGGCCAACTCCACGGCTTAC
>DAHXMJ010000027.1 GCA_027365525.1 Acidithiobacillus sp. | reverse complement strand
TGGTGCTGGCCGTCGGTAAGCGGGAAAACATGGCGGCGTACATGTCCGCCGCCCGGCGCTTGCCTGGTGGAGAGTAACGTCCGTACCGGAAATCCGGCTGGACATTCTGGACAAATTCTGGACACTGAGATTGTGTTTGGGCGTGTACGGGGGTGTATGGGTGTGTATAAAAAGTCAATATTTACAACAAGATGATTTTCAAGTGATTGATTATAAAAAGCTCTTGACGCGACTCGAAATCGGATGGACGGCAACGTCACGTGGGTTCGAATCCCACCCTCTCCGCCAACATAAAGCAGTTTGCAATCCAGTGGGTGGAGACTGGACACGCTATAGCTGGATCTGTGGCTGGATGTTGGTGGGTCGATGCCCTGTTTCCCCCTTGGCTGCGGACGTAGTACCACGTGTCCCGCAGGCTTCCACCCGATTTTCCCAAAACTGCGACTTCCCTGGTGTCCGGCCAGAAGAATGGCTGCGCACCAGAGAATATCTGCGCTTCTCCCTGTATGGATAACCTCCGGAGGCGGGGGAGCATGTACGCCATGCAGCTGCAGCGATTAATGGGATCCTTCAGGCTGGACAGACGAAATTGGAGAGAAGTCTTTCCCGTGTGCCGGGGATGACGGTCCTCCGGGAGTCCATGTTTGGGGGGGCATCATCCCCTGAAGTGCAGGTGCCGGAAATCGCGTGGTGGTACCTGACTGACGTTTTTCCCGCCGAAAAAAAGCCCTGCGGTCAGACTTGGCCCATGTATGTTGGGATACTGCATAAGGACGAAGAAGGGTACCGGGAGCTGGTGGGCTCCCTCCTTTGGGCTTGTTGCGTACTACGCTGGGGGAGTGCCAGCTTTTGACAGCTATGCCGACGCAGCAGGTTTATCCCCGCTACAACAGCCGGATGAGATTCCTGAAGGGTCCCATCCGCGCTTTTTATTGGGTGCCTAGTGTCGCCAGGCACCGGCCCACGGTGGCGGGCCACGTCTCGGTTCAGGGGCGTAGTATTCCTGTGCAGGAGGCGCATACACGACAGGTGGAGGTGCATAATAGGCCGGTGGCGGTGGCGGTGCATAATAGACTGGCGGCGGTGGAGCGTAATACTCCGGAGCCGCATAGTATGCTCCTTGGTTACCGATCTCCGCACTGAGTCCTGGCAGGCCCAGGCCCAGAGTAAAGCCCAGGCCATCTCCACCATCGTCAGCCGATGCACCCGTTGCGTAGGCCAGCAGTACGCTGGCTGCCAGAAGAGCCAGCCACGTTTTTCTGCGGTTCATATTCATGGAAGCATCTCCTTTCTAGGAAAATTCACTAGAAAACATACTGCCCACCCACACCAATCCCGTAATCTGGGCTACCGCTACTGAGCCCTTTGTCGACAAACACCTGGAAACCGGATCCGGCAGTAGTCACATTATAGTTCCAGGCAACGACAAGGTCCGCGGGCCCGCTATATCCTGGCTGTTCCGACTGGGCGCCTGTGAACATTGCCGTAAGGAGATTGCTGTGGGTAACCACAAAGCTTGAGCCCAGGTTATAGGTCCAGATGTTTTGCAGGTTGTTTCCAGGAGGGTTGCCAACGATGCGATAGGCAACATGCAGAAAGGGGAAGATCCGTGTGCCAATGTTGTCGTTCAAACCAAGACCGAATTCGTAGTCGTTCCGCCCCGTGCCCAACCCTTCCGAGGCAGAAGCCGTTCCAAATTTGACCTTGGCGAAGGGGACCAGGGAGGGGACCAACCCCTGGTTCTGTATGGCCGTATAGTGGGCCGACAGCCAGATGTCCCCGATGCCACTGGCACTATGAGTTCCGGTGGTCTGGCTCCCGCGGCTTGCTATACCACTACCGGACAGTGTGGCCCCGTTGGGCAGGCCGGATACGGAGATCTCCGGGACCGTCATTTTTAGGCGAAGCTTCGAATTCTGGTACTGCAGATAGGTGGAGTTGTAGAAGATGTTGAGGGTGTTATTTGTCCCAAAAGACCCCTGGTAGAAGGCCGGGAGATCGCCGAGGGTGAACTGTCCAGTGGCGGCAGCCATACCTGACCAGCAGGCCACGGCTACCAGGAGAGAAATGCTGGTGGTTTTTTTTTGCGGTGTCATGCAGTGTCCCGTCTTGTGCTGTGTAGTAGGGCACAGGGGCGTGTTGCCCCTGTGCCAGCGCGCCGTTAGTGACTGAAATGCGGTACCTGAACGTCCGGCCGTTCAATTTCCGGCCGCTCAATATTTGGATGTTCGATGTTTGGATGTTCGATGTCAGGACGTACGTCACCCGGCCGGTCCATATCTTCAGGACGGCCATGCACCATGCCCTGATTGTCGTCATATCCGCGGCGATGCTTCATGACCTGATTGTAGGCCTTGGGATTCCCGGGCAGCGCGGGTGTGGCTGGATTGCCTGGCCCGTTGGGTTGGGCCGGAGTGGCGTCATAGTCGGGTGGCGTCGGCGAACCCTCCGGCGAAGAAATGCCGCCACCGGGAGGCGGCGGGAGAAGATCTGCGCCAGCGTAGCCAGCCACAAGCGATAAGCCCAGACCAAGCACTACCATCCTTAATGTTTTGTTCATCGTCGATAGTCCTCCTGAAAAGGTGATAATCAAAAAGCACAAAACATGCCAAAGTTTGACGTTCCAATCCGAATGGGCTTTCATCAGTGGACTGTATCCATATGGAAACAGTTTGAAATCCATTGGCGTATTCGGTACCCGCTCAGCCCACATTGTTATGGATATTTCCTGAAAAACACATGTCACCTTTTGGTTACAGTTACGGATTTCAGGGGCTGGAGCCACCCGAGTGTAAACTGGAGCTACCCAGGTGTAAATCTGGGTGCAGGTTTGGTTGGTCTGGCATGTGCCATGCACCGGTTTTTGGCTTGGGAAACCGGAAAGGAGTAGCACGGATCTTCATGGAAGCGGTCGTGCGAATCCCATCCATATGCAATGTGCGGGGGAAAGTTCCATCGCCAGGACCGGTGGTGTGCTCCTGCAAAGATGTTCTGCCTGCAGGCTTTGGCAGGCCAGAGGGCTTCATCCCGTGTTTTGCGGTCGGCTACCGGCGCCCAGGAATGGACGACATGCAGGTGGTTGCCGCCGCTAGGCGCAGGCTACTGCCATCGCATTTGCCGTCCTCAAGTCAGAGCAGACGGTCTACCAGAAGCCCCCTCCTGCATGGCCGAATTCAGGACGGGACCCGATGTCATAATCCATGGCATTTCCAGTGATTGCAGAATCCCCATACTGCACATCGTGACGGGAACAGCGGAAAGGCTGAAAATGCTGCCTGTGCTCATGATATATACTGGCAGCTGGATTCCGGCTTATCCCCGGTGTGCGGGGGAGCATTTTTCCCTCAGTGTACCGCTATCTTCGCTCCAGATCGGGAACACGGCGCTGGAGGGACATCCGCGGGACCTCTGGTCTGAAAGGCAGGGTGCAGCATGGACGCAGATATGCCTGAAGGTCTGTCCAGTGAGGTGGCCCGAAACCGCCTTGTCACGGAGGGAGCCAATGAATTCGGCGCCGCCCGGCAGCGGACATGGCTGAGGACTGCTCTGGAAGTGCTGCGGGAGCCCATGTTCCTGCTGCTTCTGGGTTCCGGTGCCATTTACCTGGCTACTGGGGATCCCCATGAGGCCCTTGTTCTTCTGGGTTTTGTCGCGGCGATCATGCTGGTGACTATTTTCCAGGAACGGCGTACGGAGCATGCCTTGGCCCTGCTGCGTGACCTTTCCAGTCCCAGGACTGTTGCAGTTCGGGATGGAAAACCGGTCCGGATTGCCGGTCGTGAGGTTGTGCGCGGGGATCTCCTGATCCTGGCGGAAGGGGACAGGGTCCCTGCGGATGGTGAGATTGTCCAGGCACATGAACTGGCCATGGATGAATCCATGCTGACCGGAGAACCGGAAGCCATCTCCAAATTTCCCCGGATATCAGTGGTCTTTGCCGGAACATTGGTTGTGCGTGGGCAGGGCAGGATGCAGGTTTCCGCCACAGGAAGGCGGACCGAACTCGGACGGATTGGCCAGTTTCTTCAGCAGATCCCATTGCAGTCTTCTCCGCTGCAGGAGGAAATTGGCCGGCTGACCCGGCGCCTTGCGCTGACTGGCATGGGTTTCTGTTTCCTCCTCGCGGGGCTCTACTGGCTGCTCTGGGGGGGGTGGCTCAGGGGCATCCTGGCTGGGATTACTCTGGCCATGGGTATCCTCCCCCAGGAATTTCCGGTGATCATGATTGTCTTTTTCGCCATGGGGGCCCGCCGCCTTGCGGCCCACCAGGTGCTGGTGCGCAGGCTGAACGCCATAGAAACCCTTGGAGAAACAACTGTTCTCTGTGTGGACAAAACTGGAACCATCACCCAGAACCGGATGTCTGTCGCGGCACTTTCTGTTGATGGGCAGTTACAGGAAATCCCGGATGCAGGGCAGGACAGTCTGCCAGACCGTTACCAGAAGCTCCTGGAATTTGCGGTCCTCGCCTGTGAAACCGGTCCCCACGACCCCATGGAGCAGGCGATCTGGCAGTCCGCCAGAAATTTCCTGGATGAAGGCCGCCTGCATTCGGAATGGCTCCTTGTGCGGGAATACGAACTCACTCCGGGGCTTCTGGCCATGTCCCACCTGTGGCAGGACGGTCATGGCGGACCAGGAACCGTAGCCAGCAAAGGGGCCCCGGAAGCCATTGCAGAATTATGCCACCTTCCTGATCTCCAGAGAGCCGCTGTTCTGTATGAGGCTGCACGGATGGCCAAAAGGGGTTGGCGGGTGCTGGGAGTTGCCAGGGCAGATCCCGAGGCGGCTGAACCCTGGCCAGATTCCCAGAACGGTTTCGATTTTGTGTTCTTGGGACTCCTGGCGCTTGTGGATCCGCTCCGGCATGAGGTTCCGGGTGCCGTGGCAGAATGCCAGCGTGCTGGGGTACGTGTGATCATGATGACAGGTGACCATCCAGATACGGCGATGGCGGTTGCCAGGAATGCAGGAATTGCCGGGAACGGAGTGCTTGCCGGTGCCGAGATCGCGATGCTGGACCGGATGGCCCTGCAGAAAAAGTTTGCAGAGGTCAGTGTATTTGCAAGGGTTTCTCCGGGACAGAAGCTCGCCATCGTAGAGACTCTCAAGGCGCAGGGCGAAATCGTTGCCATGACCGGGGATGGGGTAAACGATGCACCAGCGCTAAAATCTGCCCACATCGGCATCGCTATGGGCAAACGGGGTACGGACGTTGCCCGCGAGGCGGCATCAATCGTGCTGCTGGAAGACAATTTTGGCTCCATTGTTTCCGCCATCCGGCTGGGAAGGCGCATCTACGCCAATCTGCGCCAGTCCCTGCTGTATACATTGGCGGTGCATGTCCCCATTGTTGGTCTTTCCATCCTGCCGGTAGTGCTGGGGTTCCCCCTGCTTCTGGCACCGATGCACATTGCATTTCTTGAACTCATCATCAATCCGGCCTGTTCGGTGGTTTTTGAAGCGGAAAAGGGAGACCGGCTCCTGATGGAGCGGCCTCCCCGCTCCTCAGCAGAAAAGCTGCTGTCTCTCCGGCAGGCAGCTCCAGGACTGATCCAGGGCCTGACTGTTACCTTGGTGACCCTGGCCGGCTATTTCTGGTACATGTCTTCCGGCATGGCTGACGGGAAGGCCAGAGCTCTGGCTTTTGTGATTCTGGTAACCGCCAATACCCTACTTCTTTTTCCGGCCCGCTCGTCAGGACCTGGATGGTCGGGCTGGACATTTGCCAGGCTATCTGCCGCGGGAGTGGCAGTCCTGGGCGGGACCCTCGCAGCACTGGTACTGGTCACGGCTATACCCTCCATCTCGGTGGCATTCGGTTTCCGGCCTCCTGCCCTCTTGCAGTGGCTGTGCGCCTTCCTGGCAGGTTCCTCCACGCTGGTCTTTTTCGAAGCGAGTCGCGCCCTTTTGGGCAGAAGTCCGAAAAAAGATCCCGGACGGGCCGGATGAGCGCGTCATCACCCGGGTTCTGGACGGGCAGCCCGGGTGGCGGGTGTTGTCTGAACACCGCCATTGCTGCCTTTTCATGACAGGATACAGAATTCTGTGCCAGTATATTCGGCAAGGTACCCGGGGTAGAATATCCGCTGTAATAGAAACCAGCAGCGCAGGGCAAGATAGCTTCCTCCTCCCTCAGGGGACTGGAACGGGAGTCGGTTTGGGCTGTATGCGTCAGGGAATGCACGGAGGTGAAATTGGATACCGGACAGCTGTTTCTCCACTTTCAGCCGGTGGTAGATATGGAAAGCGGGCCTTCAGGTGTCGAAGCCCTGGTCCGGCTGCGCCATCCCCAGCAAGGGGTGCTGTTTCCCTCCAGCTTCCGGAAGGCCCTGGACAATCCGCCCATGAGCCGGCGGATTGGCTGTGCGGTACTGGACATGGCCCTGACCCAGACAGAACTCTGGCGACGTCAGGGGTTCCATCTGAGAATGGGCATTAATATCAGTGCCTGCCATCTCCTGGATCCACAGTTCCGTGTCGACCTGCATCAGGCCCTGGAACTGCACCCCGAGGTTCCCCCGGAATCCCTGATCCTTGAAATTACTGAAACTGCTCCCATGATGGATTTCGAGAAGGCGCGGAAAGTACTCATTGCCTGCGAAAAACTTGGCATTCAGATAGCCCTGGACGATTTTGGGACGGGCAATGCCTCGCTGACCTGGCTGCAGAAGCTGCCAGCCCATATCCTGAAAATTGACCAGAGTTTTGTGCGCGATATCCTGGGAGAGACTCGGGATCATGCCATTGTTTCAGGGATTGTCACCAGTGCCAGACTACTGGGTCTTGAAACAGTCGCTGAAGGAGTGGATACGGTGGAACAGGTCCAGCAGCTCAGGGCGATTGGCTGTCATTCCCTGCAGGGCTATGCCATTGCCCGGCCCATGCCACCGGAAGATGTTCCAGGATGGTTCAATTCCTTTGACAGGGACAGGATGATGGCGGTGGATCCCCTGTTTCCCGCCCGCTTTTCGGCCTCCTGACCCTGGACAGCCATCCGGCTGGCAGTGACGCCTGGCCGGGCGCACAGAAGGGACCGGGGTGGGCATGATCCTGAATTCTGGCCTGGTATCTCCTTACAGAAGCAGAAAATCCAGTCTGTCTCCCTGCTACCATGACACTGTTCCGGAGTTCCTCACATATCCAGGCCGGACCGGGGGATAGGCCTTTTGCCCGGGGAAAAGGAAAGCGTCCTGTATATTGTATCCGGTGTGCGGGAGGATATCGGAAAAGGAGGAAACGGAATGGACGAGACCGCACTTCCCGCGCCCAGACGGCGCCTTGAACCTCTCTGCGCGAAGATTGGCCTGAATGCCATACGTGCCGTTGTGGACGATTTTTATGGAAGGGTCCAGGAACATCCCCGGCTGGCAGAGCCTTTTTCCGTCGTCGGTGACTGGGATCTGCACAGGGAACGCCTGGTGCACTACTGGTGGACGGTCATGGGAGGACTGCCCTACAGAGAGTTCCGGTATGCGCTTGGGGAGCGTCATGCTCATCTTGGGCTGACGGGGACACTGGTCGAGGACTGGCTGGATCTTTTCCATCAGACCCTGCGGGACCATCTGGATCCGGAACCCGCCAGTCGCTGGCACCGTCTGGCCATGGGGATTGGTGAATCCCTCCGTCTTATGTTTTCCAGTAGGGAAGGGGAGAGTTAGGTATCATCGTCCTGGCCAAGGAAAAAACGGTAGGCGGGATTTCCGGTTTCTTCGGCGAAAGGGAGGCCGATTCCTTCCAACATTTTCTCAAAACCGTCATGGTCGGTCCCTGAAACCTCGAAACCGGCTAGAACACGGTTAAAGTCGACACCATTATTGCGGTAATGGAACAGGCTGATATTCCATCGTCCACCGATTTTCTCGAGGAATTCCATTAGTGCCCCTGGTCTTTCCGGAAATTCGAACCGGAAAATCCGCTCGTTCCGCGCAAGGGGAGCATGTCCCCCGACCATGTGGCGGATGTGGAGTTTTGCCATTTCGTCCCCACTGAGATCTAGGGCTTCATGGCCCATGGAGCGCAGGTTTTCCAGCAGTGTCTGGGCGTCTTTCCGATTCTGGACGGCCACACCGACAAAAATGCGGGCTGCGCTGCGCTGGTGGAGACGATAATTGAACTCTGTGACTACCCTCTGGCTGCCTATGGCTGCACAGAAGGATTTGAAGGCACCGGGCCTTTCGGGAATCGTGACGGCAAACAGCGCTTCCCGTGCCTCACCGAGTTCTGCCCTCTCGGCAATATAGCTCAGCCGTCCGAAATTCATGTTCGCCCCGGAAAGTATGGCTGCCCAAGCCCCCTCCCGGGCCAGACCTTCTTCGGCAGCCTTTCGTTTCAGCCCTGCGACAGCCAGTGCACCAGCAGGCTCCATGATACTTCGGGTTTCATCAAAGACATCCTTTATCGCTGCACAGATTTCATCATTGGTTACCCGGACGATTTCATCCACGTGGCGCTGGCAGAGCCGGAAAGTGTGTTCCCCAACCTGGCGGACAGCGACGCCATCGGCAAAAATCCCCACACTGGCAAGTTTTATCCGTTTTCCTGACTGGAGAGACTGGTACATGGCGTCGGCCTCAAAAGGCTCGACACCAATGATGCGGAGTTCCGGAACGATACTTTTAAGATAGGTTGCAATGCCCGCAATGAGTCCTCCACCGCCTACCGGAATGAAGATCGTGTCGAGGCCTGTCCCCCTCTGGCGGAGAATTTCTGCTCCGATGGTTCCCTGTCCCGCAATGGTCAGGGGGTCGTCAAAGGGATGAATGAACACCATACCGGTTTCCGCAATCAGCGTGTCACAGTGGCTTTGCGCATCGGAATAGCTGTCCCCGTGCAGTATGACATCCGCGCCCATGTCGCGTACCGCGCGCACCTTGATTTCGGGAGTGGTACAGGGCATGACAATAGAGGCAGGTATGCCCAGAAATCGCGCACTGTATGCGACGCCCTGGGCGTGGTTCCCTGCGCTGGCTGCGATCACCCCCCGGGCCCGCTCCTCGGGCGAGAGCCGTGCCATGCGGTTGTAGGCACCACGAAGCTTGAAGCTGAAGACAGGCTGGAGATCTTCCCGTTTGAACAGGATTTCACGGCCGTAGCGTGCCCGGAGCCTTGGGGCAGGTTCCAGGGGGGTCTCCCTGGCGACATCGTAGACACGGCTGCACAAAATTTCCCTGAGAAGGTTTTTCATCGGTGTACCCCTGTCAAAGGAAGAGAACCTTCCGGACGGGGCGGCACCCGGAACCGGACAATATCCTCCTCCGGGGTGGCCCCTTCACCTCCTGAACCACCGGTTGAAATTTCTGCCAGTAGCCGGCTGAAAGGGTGGTCATGGTGTCGGCATTCAGCCGGGTCAGGCTGTAACTCATTTCCATGGCCCGTGCCGCGGATAGTAAGGATCTGTGATCGCGGGTTTCTGCAGCAGGACTGCCTTGCCCGGACCAGTAGTAGGCGCTTTTGCCAGCAGCACACGAAGACGGGGGTGCGGTCACGTGCTCATGCTTCTTCATTGGGTTCATTCCCCTGGAAAAAACGCAGGAGGGCCTGTGGCAGCCAGCGCAGATTTCCGGGAAAACGGCCCTGCACATAGCCCACGTGGCCACCCCTCGGGGTAAAACAGGTACGCAGCTGGGTGCCAGCTGTCCACTGCCGTACCTGGTCAATGGGTACGATAGGGTCATTATGGCTGTGGATCAACAGACAGCGGATCCGGATCCGGTGCAGAAGAGGTCCGGAGGAGGACTGTTCCCAGTAGCTTTGTACACTGGAGAAGCCGTGTACGGGCGCGGTGAAGGCGTCGTCAAATTCCTGGAGTGTCCGGGCTTCGGCTGTCCTTTTCCAGTCGGCCATTCCGGGAAAGTGGCGGCGGTAATACCCGAGGTTCCTTTTGAGATGGAAAAGAAAATGGCGGTGGTAGAACTGCAGGTATTCCTGTTTCAGATGTTCGGCCGTAGCCGGCAGATCTACGGGTGCACAGACTGTAGCGGCGCTGTCCAGCGGGGCATTCTGGCCTGCTTCTCCCAGATATTTGAGCAGAATGTTGCCTCCCAGTGAGATTCCCGCCGCATACAGGGGTACGGCAGGGTGGTTCTGGCGGATCCGGTCCAGGATCCAGGCTATCTCCTGGCTGTCGCCGGCATGGTAGGAACGGGGGCGGAGATTCCGCAGTCCGCCACAGCCGCGGAAATTGACAAAGCACCCCCTCCAGCCTGCTGACCGGAGTTCCATGGCCAGCGCCTGTGCGTAATGTTCATGGCTGCTACTGGCAAGGCCATGGAAGAGGACCACAATCGGGCGGTCTCCTGGCCCATCTACCCAGTCTGCTGCAATCCGGTCAGCGTCCGGAGTGGCCCAGATTTCCCGTCGGTAGGGAAACCTGGGGATTGGAGCAAGAAGAGAAGCCCAGACTGTCTCCCAGTGCCCATTGGGAAGCCAGGAGGGAGGGCTGAACACACAGGAAAAGCTCAATCCTCGATATACGCGCTGCGGGCCCGCAGGTACTGTTCAAGTTCATCAATGCAGCTTCCGCAGCCACTTCCACATCCTGCGTGCACCATGAGAAGTTCCATGAACGGCAGGGGATTGGCCTGCTGCCGTTCAAGTATTTCCTGGAAAGTAGCAGCCGAACAGCAGCAGTAGGGGCTGTCGTCGGCTTCCTGGGGCTTAGCGGACATGATCTGTGCCGGACCTCGAATAATTCGGAAAACGGTTTTGGTGCGAAAGGGGAGACTCGAACTCCCACGCCCGAAGGCGCTGGAACCTAAATCCAGTGCGTCTGCCAATTCCGCCACTCTCGCGATTGCGCTATCTTAAGCCTTGGCACCAGAACAGACAATGATGTCAGGCAGCATATGGCAAAATCTACCCAGTTTTCCCGCATGCGCCGGCTGCTTGCCATAGAGTCGGCCCGTATTATGGCCGAGGAGGCCGTAACGGATTTTCGCGCAGCCAAGGAAAAGGCCGCCCGACATCTCGGGATCGATGCGCAGCAGTACTGGCCCAGCAATGTCGAAATCCAGGAGGAGCTGCAGGCGCGTCTCTCCCTTTTTCATGGAGATACCCAGCCTGGAGAACTGCGCCAGTTGCGGGAGACAGCGCTGGAGGCCATGGACTGGCTCGCAGATTTCCATCCGCGCCTCGTAGGTCCAGTGCTGGAAGGCCACGCTACACGCCACAGTGCGGTCGTGCTCCATCTTTTTGCAGATGCCCCGGAGAGCGTCCTGTTTTTTCTTGTGGATTCAGGGATTGCCTATGATGAAGGCTGGCAGCGGCTCCATTTCGGGGAAGAACCAGCGGCCGACTATCCCGTATTTTCCCTGACCTTTGAGAATGTGCCCCTACGTCTTGTGATTTTTGGCCTGGATGATGAGCGCCGTAGCCCATCCTCACCTGTGGATGGCCGTCCTCTGCGACGTGCAGCCTCTGCACAGCTCAGGAAACTTCTTGAGACTCCCCGCAGCTTCTGACGGTACCCAGAGGGAAGGAGGCCGCAGTCCCGGACAACCCGAAGCAGAGTTCTCTTCGTGCTGTCCCCTTTCCCAGGGTTTTTTGGGGAAAACCGCGCCCTTTGCCGGCTCTGGGGCCGGTACACCTGAAAATTCTCCCAGGACTAGCTGCGCAGCCTGGCCCGTTCGTACTGTACCGGCCAGGGATGCTCTGCGCCCAGGGCGTGGGCTGCCTGCAGTGGCCAGTAGGGATTGCGCAGCAGTTCCCGTGCCAGGGCTACACCATCGGCCTGGCCGGTGACCAGAATCTGTTCGGCCTGATAGGGTTCCGTGATGAATCCTACCGCAACGGTGGGAATCTCCGCTTCCTGCCGGATTCGGGATGAAAAGGGTACCTGAAAGCCGGGTCCGGCAGGAATGGCGGCATCTGGTGTCAGTCCACCAGTACTGCAGTCAACGGCATCGACGCCAAGCTTCCTGAGTTCCCTTGCGAGGAGGACAGACTGTTCAATATCCCATCCCCCTTCCATCCAGTCGGTTGCGGAAATGCGAACCCAGAGGGGCAGGTGGTCTGGCCAGACAGAGCGTACGGCACCGACGGTTTCCAGGGGAAAGCGCATCCGGTTTTCAAGGTTTCCTCCATAGGAATCCTGGCGAAGATTGCTCAGGGGAGAGAGAAAACTGTGCAGCAGGTACCCATGGGCCATATGCAGTTCCAGCACCTGGAATCCGGCAGCCAGTGCCCTGGCTGCCGCTGCGGAAAATTCTTCCCGGATGTTCTGGAGATCGGCCATTTCCATGGCGGCGGGTACGGTGTAGGCAGAGCTGAAGGGGACGGCACTCGGTCCCATGGGCTGCCAGCCTTCCGGAACCCCGGGAGGGAGCGGCGCCCCTCCCTCAAAAGGGGGTTGTGTAGATGCCTTGCGGCCGGCGTGGGCAATCTGGATCGCTGCGACTGCACCCTGGCATCGGACAAAATCCACGACCGGTCTCAGGGCTTCTGCCTGGCGGTCGTTCCAGATGCCTATGTCCCGGGGGGAAATCCGCCCCTCGGGGCTGACGGCAGCTGCCTCTACCATGACCATGCCGGCCCCCCCCACTGCGCGGCTGCCCAGATGCACCATGTGCCAGTCTCCGGCGACTCCCTCGGCTGTGGAGTACTGGCACATGGGGGCCATGATTATCCGGTTGCGCAGGGTAACGCTCCGTTGCGTCCACGGAGAAAAAAGCCGGCTTTTCATCCCAAGGCTCCCAGACCTTCCCGGAGCTGCTGGAGGGCGATCTGCCAGGCCTTCTTCGCTGGGCCCTCGCGATAACTGTCACGCCGGTCACTGAAAAAACCGTGGGGGGCATCCGGAAATACGCTCAGGTTATAGCGCTTTTTGGCCTGGCTGAGAGCTGTGGCGATGCGGCCATGCTCCTCCGGCAGGATGGAGCTGTCTTCGGTGCCATACAGCAGGGTAATGGGTGCCTGCATGGATTCTACCAGATGGAGAAGGGGCTGGCGTCCGGCCGGGTCTTTTTCCGGAGCGATGCCACCACCGTAAAAGGCGACGGCTACGCCAATACTGTCGGCAAGCTCGGCATTGGCCATGAAGGTATAGCGTCCTCCCATGCAGAAGCCAATGACTCCCACCCGGCCGGGCCTGATTTCAGGGCGGCTGTGGAGATGTTCAAGAGTCGCGCGCGCCTCGGCCATTACCTGCGTATCACGGAGTGTTTTCATATGTCCGATGGCACTGCCGAAATCCGCATAGTCATAGACCCTGCCATGGTAAAGGTCGGGTACCACAGCACAGAAACCTTCCCGCGCAAGCCGTTCGGCCACGTCCTGGAAATGCTCATTGACTCCGAAAGCCTCAATGAAGACCAGGACCGCAGGGAAGGGACCCTTTCCTGCGGGCTGGGCATACCAGGCTCGCAGGTCTGCAGAGATGTCCAGCCACTGGGAATGAATCTGGGTCATGGTTTTGGCTCCTTTGAGAATCATGTCTGTCCAGAGCTACCGGACGTGTCTCCGGCAGCTGCAGCGCTTCATTGGATCCTTGGCAGCCTGATTCCTGTTTCCGGTGCC
>DAHXMJ010000024.1 GCA_027365525.1 Acidithiobacillus sp. | reverse complement strand
CTCCTGACGCCAGGTCTCAGGCCACCAGACCGGGATTTTCCCCGGATGCCCCGGACGCGGCTTCCTCCGCGCCAGCCTTTCCCGCTTCCCAGGCCGGGAGACGGCGGAGGCGAAGACTGTTGGTGAGCACAAAAACGGACGACATCCCCATAGCGAGGCCAGCCAGCATGGGACTCAGCTGGATGCCCACCGGAATGGCCACGCCGGCGGCCACCGGAATCAGCAGGATATTGTAGAAAAAGGCCCAGAAAAGATTGCCGCGGATGACTGCCATGGTTCTGCGGGCGGCCGTGATCGCGGTGACCACCCCCCCCACCCCCGTCCGGGCGAGGGTGACCTCGCCGGCTTCCATGGCAATGTCCGTTCCCGAGGCAAGCGCGATCCCCACATCCGCGAGGGCCAGCGCCGGGGCATCGTTGATGCCATCGCCCACAAAGACCACCCGCCGGCCCTGTCCCTGCAGCTGCTGGACCACGTCTGCCTTGCCCTGGGGCAGGATCCCCGCGTGCACCTCTCGGATTCCGAGCCGGCCTGCCACCGCTCCCGCCGCACGGGAATTGTCGCCGGTCACCAGGGCCACATGGAACCCCAGGGCCTGAAGCCTCTGCACCATCGCCGGAGCCTCAGGCCGGAGGGGATCCGCGATGGCCAGCAGTCCCAGCAGGATCCGGTCCGCGGCCACAAACACGGCGGTGCTGCCCGCTGCCTCCATTTCCCCGGCCGTCCCGGCCCAGGCAGCGGCAGAGATTCCCTCCTGCTCGAGGAACCGGGCCGATCCCACGAGCACCTGCCGCCCTTCGATCCGGGCCTGGATGCCCTGGCCAGGCACCGCTGCGGGATTTCCGGCCGGGAGCAGCGTGATGTTCCGCCGACGCGCCTCTTCCAGTACCGCGTGCGCCAGCGGGTGTTCGGAAGCGCTTTCCACCGATGCGGCAAGACGCAGCAGCGTCTCCCGGTCTTCTCCAAGACAGGCGGCCAGGACTGGCCGCCCCAGGGTAACCGTCCCCGTCTTGTCCAGCAGGACCGTATCGGCGGAAGCAAGGGTTTCCAGGGCTTCTCCCCTGCGGAACAGGACGCCCAGTTCGGCCGCCCGGCCCGTACCGACCAGAATGGCGGCCGGTGTCGCCAGGCCCATGGCGCAGGGGCAGGCCACGACCAGCACGGCCACCGCCGAGAGCAGCGCCCTGGTAACCGCCGGTGCCGGACCCAGCACCATCCAGATCCCGAAACTGAGGAGGGCAATGGCCAGAACGGCCGGCGTAAAGACGCGGATGACCCGGTCGGCCAGCCCCTGAATGGGCAGCTTTCCCGTCTGCGCGCGCTCCACAATCTGGATGATGTGGGCCAGCATGGTATCCCGGCCCACCGAAGTGGCCTCCACCACCAGCCGTCCCTCCAGGTTGACGGTCCCGCCGATCACACTGTCCCCTGTCCTCCGCGCAGCGGGAAGCGGTTCCCCGGTGACCATCGAGGCATCCACATGGGAAGAGCCTTCGCGGACCACGCCGTCCACCGGCAGCCGCTCCCCCGGACGGACCACCACCAGATCCCCCCGGACAAGCTGTTCCACCGGAAGGGTCTTCTCCTGGCCGTCCCGCAGCACATGGGCTTCCCGGGCCTGCAGCCCGGCGAGTTTCCGGATGGCCGAAGAGGCCCGTCCCCTGGCAAGCTCCTCCAGGTATTTTCCCAGCAGGACGGCCGCAATGACCACTGCGGCCGAGTCAAAATAGACCTGGCGGGCCGCCACCGGAAACATTCCCGGCAGGACCAGCACCAGCAGGCTGTACAGCCAGGCCGCGCCGGTTCCCGTCGCCACCAGGGAGTTCATGTCCGGAGACAGATGCCGGTACGCCGCAAGACCCGGGCGGAAAAACCGCCGGCCGGGCCCCAGAAGGACAGTGGTCGACAGGACGGCCTGTACCCATTGCCAGAAGGACGGGACAGGCGCCACTGCGGTCAGGGCCGCCTGGAATGCCGGGAAAAATGCCCCGCCCATGGACAGGAGCAGGACGGGAAGGGCCAGGCCCGCCGCAAGGAGAACATCCCGGCGCAGGGCCGCGAGCGCCCTCTGCTTCCGGACCTTCCCGCCCTCCTCACCATCTTCAGCCGCCGGGCTGGCCCCGTAGCCGGCAGCCGCCACGGCAGCCGCAAGGGTGGCCGGGTCTGTGGCCGCCGGGAAATAGTGTACGTCCGCCCTTCCGGTGGCCAGGTTGACACTGGCATCCACAACGCCCGGCTGGGCAAGCAGGGCCTTTTCCACCCGCCGGACACAGGAGGCGCAGGTCATCCCCTCGATGGCCAGCGCTGTCCCGGACATCACCGGAGCATATCCTCTCCGGGAGATGGCATCGGCGAGGGTCCGGGGGTCCGTTTTCGTGCTGTCGTACTGCACGGAAGCCCGTTCGGTGCCCAGATTGACGGAAGCCGAAGCCACACCGGGTACCGACTGGAGCGCCCGCTCCACCCGTGCGCTGCAGGAAGCGCAGGTCATCCCCTCAACGCCAATGTCCACTTCCCTGTCAGCATGTTCTGCCATGGCAGTCCTCTCCTTCGGGCATGCTGGTGCGCAGAAATGGCCGGGTTTCCTTTCCGGCCCCTTCTAACCGGAGGAACCACAGGCCCGGTGACCCGGCAAATCCTGCATAAGGATAAACCCTGCAGTACCCATCCATGTCAATATCCCTGAAGGCTATTTTCCAGCATCTGGCTGTTCACTTCGGCAGCAGCCGCGCCACGGCGCATTTATGGAGGGAGCGCCTGCTGTCCGGTGTGGCCATTCTGGGCTCCAGGCTTCTGGTCAGGTGTGGGGACAACGGTGCCGACAGTGTCGTGACCCATGCCCGCCGCCATGCTCTTCCTGCTCTTCATGGCCCTGCGTCCCTTTTGAAGGGAAACCCACGGATGGACGGACTGGCAGGCACTCAGGCCCGCAGCCATTTTTCCCTGAAAAAGCAGAACCGGTGCAACAGAGAAACAGGGAGGCTTCAAAGCCCAGGGCAGCAGATTTCCGTCCGAACCGGAATTTTCTTCCATTCAGAGTGGATTTCATTCGGTTCTGGAGCAGCCCCCCGAATCCAGACCAGAAATTTCCCTTCGGTTTTCCGGGTTTCGGCCACCCACAGAAACCCCTGTCCTTCGGCTTGCTCTTCCCTTTCGCGGGCGGGACATAAAAAAGGCATCCCCAGGGAGATGCCAGAATTAGAGCAAACATGTGGGAAGGCGTTTCGCCTCTCCGTTTTCCATTCTACCCGCGGCATGTTAAGCCATGATGTCATTGAAATGATCTCTGGCTGACATTTTCTGGACGATCCGGATAATTCTCCAGAAAACAGGAAAAACGTTCCTGCGGGAGAAACCCTGGATCTCCTGATCCATTCCGCGAGTGCACGGAGATATGGTCCCACCAGCAGACTAGTAGGCACCCTGCCTGTGGAAAACTACCGTTATGGTACGGAGGAGAATGACAATGTCATACCACAGTGACCAGTTCTTCACATACCAGGAATCCAGATAGATCCTTTCGGAATAAGTGGTATCCGAACGCCCGCTTACCTGCCACAAACCGCTGATTCCTGGACGGACCTGCAGGTAAAGTCCTGCAATGTCACCATAGTATTCTGCCAGCTCGCGCTGTGTGACCGGCCTCGGTCCTACCAGGCTCATTTCACCCCGCAGCACATTGAAAAGCTGGGGTAGCTCATCCAGGCTGGTCCTCCGAAGAAAATGTCCAACAGCAGTGATACGGGGATCATTCTTGAGTTTGAAAGTCCGTTCGTACTCTTCCTTCATTTCTGGGTGGACAAGCAGATATTCTGCCAGCCTCGCGTCTGCATCCACGACCATGCTGCGGAACTTCAGGCAGCGGAATACGCGGCCACCCCGTCCAATCCGTTCCTGTGCATAGATTGCTGGCCCTCCATCCCCCATGCGGATCCACAATGCCACAAAAGCCAGAAAAGGAGACAGAAAGACAATCAGCAGCAATACTACTGCCAGATCAAAAAGGCGCTTGAAGATCCGTGGACCCGGCCGGGCAAGATTATCCCTGACCCGAAGCATCAGCACCTCATGGCTAAAAAAATGCATCACCTCGAGGCCGAAAAGCGGCAGGCCCCGCAAGGGGGGAGAAATTGCAAGATTGGGATAGTTCAGCCCCAGCAGGCGGACCAGACGTTCCTGCGTTTCCCACTGTTCCATATCAAGAGCCAGAACCACATGGGGATTTCCCATGCCAGCCAGGGTCTCCAGGAGCTTGTCCCCTATAGGCTCTGCCGGCAGCCCCATTGGAAAATTTTCCCTGCAGCATGCAGTCTCCGGTACCAGAAACTTCTGGACCCTGAAGCCGAGCATGGAATCACTGTCCAGCGCCTTCATGGCTTCCAGGGCATTCTGGCCACCCCCAACAATTACAACGGGTCGCATCCAAAGCCCAGTCCACTGTAAGATCCGGCGGATGCCAAGACGCATGGCTGGCAGCAGAAAAAAAGCCAGAATCCAGGTAGAAAAAAGCCAGAGGCGTGAGAACGCCCACTTGCCACTAAATGCGATGGCTGCATTCAGGCCCAGCAGCAGCGAAAAGACGAACAGGATTTCACCAGCCTCGTCCCAGAATGCCTTCCGTCTTGCGTAATGGCCCTTGGCGGCAAAAATGGCAATCCCCAGAACACCCAAAGTGATGAACAGCAGCAGATTGATCTGGGCCAGACTCCCCCACCAGTGGAGCAGCACATACCCAGGGGACAGCCCATAATAGAACGCATAAGAAAGACGGCCCAAATAGAATGACGCAAGGAATGCCAGCCCGTCGCCGACACCAAGAGAGTAGGGTATCCATATCTTCCAGCTAGCCCGGATACGGTCTGTAGCGGTTTCTAGTCTATCCATTAATCCCCAGCCTATTGATGTCGCCATTTGCCCGCATACCGTTTTCCTGTTTCTTTAGATATTATTGCTAGTGATCTGGCCAACCAGATCGTACACCGCAGGCATCGGGTTCAGATAGGCCATCTTATCCTGGCCTGCGTGCTCACTGGAACCAACGAGGATACATGTCGCAGGAAACCGAAAAACACCCGCAGCCGACCACGGATCCACAGCCCTTCCAAAGAGACGCCCAAGAGGAAATTTCCCTCCGCGATCTCTGGCTGATCCTGGTGCGCCGGAAGAGGACAATACTGCTTTCTACAGGCCTCTGTATGCTTCTGGCTGTTATCTACCTTGCACTGTCGGTCACCACCTATCAGAGTACCGCCATGCTCCGAATTGGGCAGGTGGCTGGCACCCCCATGGGAAACGGCACCCAGGTTGCAGTTGAACTAAAGAACCAGTACACGCCTATCAATACCCTTCAGGCCAAAACGCTGCTGCCCCGCCTGCATGCCGTAACTGTTGACAAGAAAAATGTCAATGTTCTAACCGTCATTGCCTACGGCAGGTCTCCCACAGAAACCCAGCATTATCTTGCAGGCGTTACCAAAAACTTTCTCTCGCAGGAAAACCATCGCTATCGTCAGGCTGTAGCCTTGCTCCAAAGCCACATAACCCAGTTGCAGTCGACATACAAACGACTTCAGGCTCCCCTGAAGCGGAATCAGCAAGCCCTGGCCCCACTTTCAGCTCATGAGAATTCGTTCATTCTTTTTTCTCTGCAGCAGTCCCAACGTGATGCCGTGCTGACCCAGTTGCTTGGGAACATCCATCATATCCAGAACGAGCTTTCCCCCCTTCAAACTTACCCTACTATTGAAACACTTTCCCCCCGTTACGATCCGACTCCTGTAGCCCCCAAAAAGCTGCTGATACTAGTACTGTCCATAATCGGCGGCTTATTTTTAGGTGTTTTTCTGGCCCTGCTGGCCAATGCCTTTTCTGTTCCGCCACCTGGAAATCCACCACTCTGACCTGAGCCCCGATAATTCCTCCAGTTTTTGTTAGAGTCCGTCAACGCAAGGAGATGGACGATGAAGCGATCGAGGTTCACCGAAGAACAGATTATCGGGATGCTCAAGGAACACGAAGCCGGGATGAAGACGGCGGATGTGTGCCGCAAACACGGCCTGAGCGAGGCGACGTTCTACAAGTACAAGTCCCGTTACGGCGGCATGGATGTTTC
>DAHXMJ010000057.1 GCA_027365525.1 Acidithiobacillus sp. | reverse complement strand
GCCAAATGTGGAGCAAAGGGGGAAAGGAGTAGCACCAGAGCGCGCAGCCCCTCGCCCAGCACCGCATGGATATCTGCCGCAGTCTGGTCAGCAGTTCCGACCCGGGATAGGGTATTGCTCAGTTCCACGCATCTTCATTCTCTTTGCCGCTCCTCCTGAACAGTCCCTGGAATGGTCCGAAAAAGCCGTGGAGGGTGCCCACCGTTTTCTCCAGCGGGTCTGGAAGATGGTCCATGAATATCCAGGACCCGTTCCTCCCCTAACTACAGAAATGTCGGTGGAGGCACGGGAACTCTGGCGCTCAATCCACCAGTCAATTGAGCGGGTAAACCAGAACATGGAAGAGCGGCACCACTTTAACGTGGCGATCGCAAGCTGCATGGAACTGAGCAATACCCTATCCCGGGTCGGAACTGCTGACCAGACTGCGGCAGATATCCATGCGGTGCTGGGCGAGGGGCTGCGCGCTCTGGTGCTACTCCTTTCCCCCTTTGCTCCACATTTGGCGGAAGCCTGCTGGGAGCGGCTGGGCGAGAGGGAAACACTGGCGTTCACGCCCTGGCCTGCAGCCGATCCTGCAGCCCTGTACAGCGATACGGTAAATTTGGTGATCCAAGTCAACGGAAAACTGCGCGAACGCCTCGATTTCCCGGCAGACTCACAACCGGAAGACCTGGAACGCATGGTGCTGGACCATCCGCAGATGGCAAAGCATCTGGTGGGCAGGACCATTCACAGGGTCATAGTTGTGCCTGGCCGCCTCGTCAATGTAGTTGCTGGCAGCTGATGTCCAGCCTATTCCGTCACTGCGCTATCTTCCTACTGGGCCTGTCGCTTTCGGGCTGCGGTTTCCATCTTGAGGGCGGAGCGACAGTCCCTGCCCCACTGCAGGGGGCAACGGTTGAAGGGAGCGGACCGCAGGGAGCAAGCCTGGCTGAAGCCGTGCGCCGGGAGCTGGAGCGGGATGGCAATACCCCCAGTTCTACCGGTCCAGTCATCCATGTCAACAGCGCCGGCATCAGCCAGCGCATCATCAGTATCAGTCCCACTTCCGGTGCAGCCCTGGAGTTTCTCAACACTCTCCGCGCCGTAGTCAGTGTCACCCGTGGCAGAACCCTCATGCTGCCACCCCAGCCCCTATTTGTCGAGCAGAGCTTCACGTATAACAGCGCCAACCCCCTTGCGACCACCGTACAGCAGATGGAAAACCAGCGGCAAATCCTGAAGGACGGGGCGAACAGCATTCTCAACCGGATTTTTTCCGTCCCGCAGGTACGGCAGCATTCCTGATGCGGCTCAAAGAAACCGAATGGCAGGAGCATCTCCGCAGGCCTGAAGGCCTTGTCTACGCACTTTTTTCCGACGATGCCTTCCTGCTTGCCGAGGCGGAACATGCCCTTCTCGAATCTTGGAGAAAAACCGGATTTTCCACCCACCAGCGGCTCTACCAGCAGGACCAGCCATGGGAACTGCTAGTAACGGAACGTGATTCTATTCCCCTGTTTTCCGAGTCACGCGTAGTCGTCCTGCGCATTGACAGCCTGAAAATTGTCAAGGAAGGCAGTGCCGCCATACAGTACTGGCTGGGCAGCCCTCCCCGGGACACCCGGCTGCTGCTACTTGGCCCCCGCCCGGATGCCAGCGCACAGAAAAATGCCTGGTTTCAGGCACTGGACCGGCATAAAGGAACGGGAGTTTTCCTGGCCTATCCACCCAATGCCCAAGAATGGCCCCGGTGGGTGTCCCGGCGGCTTCAGGATGCCGGGCTTGCCGCCGGTCCGGAAGCCATCCAGATGCTGGCCGATCTCAGTGCAGGCCAGCTTTTTGTCTGCCAGCAGGCCATACAGCGCCTCGTCCAGTCCCATCCCGGACAGCACATTGGCCTGGAAGAAATTCGGGGAATTCTGGGCGACAGCAGCTTGTTCAGCATTTCTGATCTGACCGATGCCACCCTTCGCGGGGAAACCGCCCGGGTGCTGCGGATCCTGCAGCGGATACGCCAGGGCAATACGGAGCCTGTTCTGGTACTCTGGGCACTCCATAGGGATCTTACCCTGCTGCTCAAGATCCAGGATGGCCATCCAGCAGATGTGATGCGACAGGAACGCGTCTTCCCGCCGCGCAGCAGCTGGCTGTCTGACGCTTCCCGGCGCCTCCCACCCAAATTTCTCTGGGAGCGCATAGGGGACTGCATACAGATCGATGCCGGAATCAAGGGTCAAAAACCCACCCCAGTCTGGTCATCCCTTGAGGATCTTGCCCTGTGCATTGCCGTCGGCCCCCGGTGACGGCAAAATAGATTTCCAGTGATATCACCAATGCGGGAGTAGTGTGCGTGTCTGAAGATCTCAGCATGGAAATGGAACACATTGGATCCAGGGCGAGGAGTGCCCAACGCCGGCTTATGTGCCTTGTGCCTTCAGGCAAAAATAACGCCCTGCACTGCATGGGGGAATTTCTGCGACGGGATGCAGGTGACCTGCTGCGCGCTAACCGGAAAGACCTGCGTATGGCCGAGGAATCTGGACGGGACGAAGCATTTGTTGACCGCCTGCGGCTTGATGAACCGCGTATCGAAAAAATGGCGGAAGGGCTAGAGCAAATCGCCGCGCTGCCCGATCCTGTCGGGGAAATTACTGGCCTGGCATACCAGCCAAGTGGCATTCAGGTAGGAAAAATGCGCATGCCCCTTGGGGTAATTGCCATGATCTATGAATCCCGCCCAAATGTTACTGCTGATGCTGCAGGGCTCTGCGTCAAATCGGGCAACGCTGTCATTTTGCGCGGTGGTTCAGAGTCCCTGCACAGCAACATGGCCATTGCAGAACGCCTGCGAGCCGCCCTGGGGAAGGCGGGGCTGCCCCTAGACCTCGTGCAGTATGTCCACACGGCCGACCGCGAGGCCGTGAGCATCCTGATCCAGATGGACAGACATGTGGATGTAGTTATTCCAAGAGGAGGGAAGGGGCTTCTTGCCAGAATCCGTGAGGAAGCAAAAGTCCCGGTTATCATGCATCTGGATGGCAACTGCCATGTCTATGTGGACAGTGATGCGGATTCCGGAAAGGCTCTGAAGATCGTCGTCAACGCCAAAACCCAGAGACTGGGCACCTGCAACACGGCGGAAAGCCTGCTCATCCATCGGGACCGGGCTGCTGACCTCCTGTCTCCCATTACCAATGCCTTGCAAGAAAAAGGGATTGAAATCCGGGCATGCTCCGAGAGCCTCCCGAGGATCCGTGACGCCAGGATAGCAACCGAAGAAGACTATGGCATGGAATACCTAGGGCCGACAGTCTCGCTGAAAATTGTAGACAGTCTTGATGAGGCCATCAACCACATCAACCACTATGGTTCACAGCATACCGAAAGCATCATTACCGAGAACTATGCCCATGCCCGCCGTTTTCTTCGTGAGGTGGATTCCAGCTCTGTAATGGTCAACGCCTCAACCCGTTTTGCTGATGGTTTCGAATACGGTCTGGGTGCCGAAATCGGCATTTCTACCAACCGTCTGCATGTGCGCGGCCCCGTGGGTCTGGAGGGTTTGACCCTGCAGAAATGGATTGTTTTGGGAGACGGCCATATCCGCGTCTGAAGCACCATCGCGCGGACTCCTGGAATTGCTAGAAAATCTGGACAGGGGAGTGCCTGTTCCCCTGGGCAGGAGGCACGACGGGCAGATGGTCCTGGAAGCGGAACGATGGGGACTCCCTGTTACACTGGACCTGGATGAAGGATACTGGCACCTGCACCATCCTGAACAGCCTTGGGACAGGGACCGCTTGGCGTCCGCATGGGACATCCCCGCCTGCAAGGCCCAGATTTGGTCATTCTGCAATTCAAGCAATCTACAGCTTCTATCGAACCCCCAGCTGCATCTCGGCATTGCGGAAGCCCAGTGGGCAGGGCGTGGCCGCCGTGGACGGACATGGCATTCTCCTTATGGGCGGCATCTCTATCTTAGTGTCGCTGTGACGCCCCCTGTTTCTGCACCTGGTACGCTCCCTCTGGTTGCAGCTCTCGGGGTCTTTCTGGTTCTCAGGGAATGGATTCCGGATCTGTGGGTAAAATGGCCGAATGATCTTTGGGTCGGACAGAGAAAGCTGGGCGGTGTTCTGATGGAAGGGCGGCGGCAGGGAGCCCAGCAGCGCTGGGTTCTGGGACTTGGAATCAATGTGCTGGAAGACGTGGCCCTACCCGACAGTGCAGTCTGTCTCGCGAGACTGGGCGTTTCCTGGACACGCCGGGAACTTGCCGATCTGGTACTCAGGCAGTGGCAGGCTGATTTCGCGCTGCTGGAAGGCGGGGGTTTTGACGAATTTACGGACCGCTGGAATGCTGCCGACCGGCTTTCTGGCAAACCGGCAACCATCTGCCAGGAAGGAGAAGAACGCCAGATTATTGCGCTGGGCGTTACCAGCGATGGCCGCCTGCTGATCCAAGAGGGGCAGCACAAGCGGCTGGTCAGTGCTGGGGATATCCGCATCAGGCCACTTCCATGATCCTGATCAGTGTAGGGAATACGAACACCAGGATCGCCCGCACGAAAGATGGCCACCATTTCCAATGCCGGAACTGGCCAACCGCGTGGCCAGCAGCAAGGGTTCTCAGCGATTTGCCGGCAACATGGACGCAGGCACTAAAACAGGAAAACGTCTACATAGGCGGGGTTGTACCCCACGCCATCTCTGCATGGAATACTGCCCTGTCTGGTACCTCCCTTCCCTCATGGGATCCCGAGCATTTTCACGCCCTGGTTCCTCATGCATACACACCGCCCGAGAGCCTTGGCTTTGACCGGCGCTGCTGTCTTCTGGCTGCCCTTGATGGTCACACCTACCCGGACTCTATTGTGATTGATGCTGGTACAGCAATTACCATGGACCTGCTCCAAAACGGACGCTTTCTGGGCGGCAGGATTTTGCCTGGCCTTCGGATGCAGATCCACTGCCTTGCCAGGGAAACCGCACTTCTGCCCCGCCTGGAGGACGTGTTTCCTCCACCCCGGGACATGCTGGGCAACTCTACCGGTCTGGCTATCCAGACAGGGGTGTACCACTCTGCGCTGGCAGCTATCCGCTCTGCAGTTGCGGATTACCGCCTTATAGCTGAAAACGCGGTCATCCTGCTCACTGGTGGAGACACGCAGGTTCTTGCTCCTGCTGTTCCTGACGCCATACAGGACGAGAATCTCCTGCTGCGCGGCTTTTATCTTCTTGTAACCCTGCAGGGCCACTCCAGTAGATAACAATCCGTCTGCTGGCTGGGCTGGGTCCCATGCAGTTTCTGCCTAACCACCACACTTGCCGGCTGCAATGCTGCTCTCCTGGATGTCCTGTCGAATTCCATTCCCCAGAACCAGCCTTAACATGCAGACATAACATACTGTTTTGCATCAATTTTTTATCATGTTGATTTTTATGGTTTTTTTTGGGAATATCTGTATCCCAAATGCTATTGTCAGAGGAAAAGACCGCCATCAGGCGGCTGGATCCGGCAGAAGATCCCTAGGGCAAAAGGAGCCTTGCTGTTGCTGGAGAAAGTCAGCATGGGCTTGGGTCTGGCTATAATGGCCATGATTCTGCCCAGCGAACTATCCCTAACCCGGCAGAACCTGCCGGGCGCACATGTGCACAATGCCGGGGTTTTTCCGTCAGGGAACCAGGAAAACGCCGCCGGTGGAGAGATCGGTGTACCTGCGGCAATGCACGTTGCCGTGGGAGCCCTGTACCTCAATCACCGGATGTTCTACCTGCACCGGGTAACGGCCTACAATGCCGTCCACTGGCAGACCGACAGCGATCCACGCGTATCGGCCTGTGGACCAACCCGTCCCAACCAGATCGCCCTTTCCCAGGACCTTTTTTTCCGAAGAGATGGAAACAACCGCTGCGGCGAGCACGTCGAAATTGTCCTGGCATCTGGCGCCGTCATCCATGGGATAGTCTGGGATACCATGAATCCCCGCTACCATATGGCCGCGGACATTCTTATGGGCACGGTACGGCAGGCCCAGAATTTTGGTGTCCAGCAGGCAGAACTGAGAATCGGTCGGCGCAGGCAGGTACAAAGCCTGAGTTCATGATGACCGGAAATACTGGGCAGCAACGGACTCCCCGAGAGCCATAAGATCCTCAATATCGGCTGGCATCTTGGGTACGCCTGCAGAAAGAATCTCAGGTCCTTCCCGCGTGACCAGTACATCATCTTCTATGCGGATTCCAATCCCCCGGTACATTTCGGGAACATCCGCACAGTCGGGTGGGAAATACAGCCCAGGTTCCGCAGTCAGCACCATTCCGGCCTCAAGATTGCGCCACTGGCCATCGGGACTGCGATAGGCGCCCACATCGTGGACGTCCATGCCCAGCCAGTGGCCGGTACGGTGCATGTAAAAGGAGCGGTACAGCTGCCGCTCCAGAATTTCCTCCCGGCCTTCCCGCAGAATTCCCAGATCCCGCAGACCATCCACCAGAATTTCTACCGCGGCCTCGTGGTAGTCTGCGACAGAACGCCCGATCTCCAGTTTCTCAATGGCCGCCAGCTGGCTTTTCAGAACCAGATCGTAGACTGCAAGCTGGGCGGGACTGAAGGTCCCATTTACTGGATAGGTCCGGGTAATATCCCCTGCATAGCCTTGGAGCTCTGCCCCAGCGTCCACAAGAACCAGATCGCCCTGCTGCATCCGGTCCCGGTTTTCGGTGTAGTGCAGAATGCAGGCATTGGCACCTGCACCAACAATACTCGGATATGCCACATGCGAGGCCCCCAACCGGTGAAAAACATGTTCTATTTCTGCCTGGAGCTGGTACTCATGCATGCCGGGGCGGCACTGCCGCATTCCGTATCTATGACCAGCAGCGCTCATTCCGATTGCAGCACGCATGATTTCCTGTTCGGTCGGATCCTTGATAAGCCGCATTTCATGGAGCAGATAGCCAGTTTCTACCAGTTCTACGGGATAGCGCACGCCCTGACGCGCCCTTGATTTGGCGTGGCTACGCCACTGCTGTACACGGGCATCCAGCTCCACAGCCTGCCCCATGGGATATAGTAGGACTTCTCGGTTTTCCAATATGTTGGGGAGAATGGCATCAATTTCCCGGATGTCGTAGCACCTGTCTACCTGGCATGTTTCCAGCGCGCCCTCCAGCCCTGCCCTCCGGCCATCCCAGACCTCCCGTTCGGGATCTCTTGCCCGGCAGAACAGTAGCTGCTCTCCCCCGGCATATCCGGGTGCCAGAACCAACACCGCTTCCGGCTCGGCAAAGCCTGTCAGATAGAAAAAATCACTGTCTGCCCGAAACGGGTAATAGACATCGCGGCTGCGGGTCTGAAGACCGGCCGTCGGCAGAACCAGCACACCACGATCCGACATTTTTGCCATCAGCTGGCGGCGTCGGCCCTCATAGTCTGGCCGTGGGAGCAGGTTGGGTTCCATGTGGGGTCCTCAGAACAATATTTCTGAGTATGCCACAACAGGGGCCGCACGTCCGCTCAGAGCAGCGTAAACCCCGGCCCATTGCCCGCAGCACCCAAGGCAGGTAACTTAACACGCTATGACACGCAAAATTCTCGTAACAAGCGCCCTCCCCTATGCCAATGGCCCCCTGCACCTTGGCCATATGGTGGAATATACCCAAACAGATATCTGGGTCCGCTACCAGCGGCTGCGGGGCAATGACTGCATCTATGTCTGCGCGGATGACGCCCATGGCACGCCCATCATGCTCAGGGCCCAGTCGGAGGGAATTACCCCCGAGAAACTTGTTAGCCGCATGCACCGGGAACACCTACAGGATTTCACCGCTTTTGGCATCAGCTTTGATACCTACCACAGCACACATTCTCCAGAAAATTTTGCCCTTTCACAGGAAATTTACCGGCGGTTGCGCAACCAGGAGCATATCGTTGTCCGGGAAATTGAACAGGCCTATGATCCTGTAGCCGGGATTTTCCTTCCTGACCGGTTCATCCGCGGAACCTGTCCTTCCTGTGGGGCTTCTGACCAGTATGGTGACAATTGCGAGGCATGCGGGGCCACCTATTCGCCCACGGATCTGCTAAATCCGGTATCGGCGGTTTCCGGTGCAGTTCCGGAACGACGTCCAGCGGAGCACTATTTTTTCCGACTCTCGGATTTCAGTGATTTTCTGAAGGAATGGATCCATGGCGGAGCACTCCAACCGGAAATGGCAAACAAGCTGGATGAATGGTTCCAGACAGGTCTGAGTGACTGGGATATCAGCCGCGACGCGCCCTATTTCGGGATACCTGTTCCGGACGCGCCGGGGAAATATTTCTATGTTTGGCTTGATGCCCTGCCCGGCTACATGGCGGCTACCAGAAACTGGTGTGATACCCATAACGCCAGCTTTGACGATTACTGGGGACCAGATGCGGGAGCGGAGGTCTATCACTTTATCGGCAAGGACATCATCTATTTTCACGCGCTTTTCTGGCCGGCCATGCTACAGGGCGCAGGATTCCGTCTGCCTACGGGAATTTTTGCGCACGGTTTCATGACAGTTAATGGCTCCAAGATGAGCAAATCGCGGGGGACGTCCATCACTGCTGTGCAGTACCTCCAGCATCTGGAACCAGAGTTTCTCCGCTACTATTTCGCAAGCAAACTGAACAGCCGGGTGGAGGACATTGATCTCAGCCTGGAAGATTTTTTCCAGAAAGGAAATGGCGACCTGGTCGGAAAGATCGTCAACCTTGCTGCCAGGGCTGCCGGCTTTATCCACAAGCATTTCGCCGGCCAACTCGCCCAGAGTCTTGGCGAAGATGCCCCGCTTTATCGGAGTCTGTCAGAACA
This sequence comes from Acidithiobacillus sp., assembly GCA_027365525.1. Lineage (GTDB taxonomy): Bacteria > Pseudomonadota > Gammaproteobacteria > Acidithiobacillales > Acidithiobacillaceae > Igneacidithiobacillus. The sequence continues at coordinate 99,963 of DAHXMJ010000057.1, read as the reverse complement.
GCGGGGGAAAATTGCTACAGCGTACGAATCACGTGAATACGGACGTGCCATCCGCGAAATCCTCAGCATCGCGGATCAGGCCAATGCATATGTAGACGCCAAGGCGCCCTGGCTGCTTGCAAAGGATGCTGGCCAGCGGGCTGCCCTGCACCAGGTCTGTACCGTCACTCTCAACTGTTTCCGCCTTCTGGTAACCCTGCTTTCTCCGGTTGTACCCCAACTGGCAGAACGGTCCATGGCTTTTCTGCAATCTACCCTAGACTGGAACGCTCTGGAAACCCCCCTACTTGGCCATACCATTCAGGTCTACGAGCATCTTCTACAACGGATGGAAAAAACCGCTGTAGAAGCCCTGGTCCAGATTCCAGCCGTAAGCCAGACAGACCTCATGGGTGAAACAAGAATTCCAGAGCCTGCTGCGGAACCCGGTATCAGCATTGATGAATTCTCACGGGTAGACTTGCGCATTGCACGAATTTTGTCGGCGGAAGCAGTTGAGGGGGCCGACAAACTGCTGAGGCTCCAGTTAGACATCGGCGAAAACAGACCGCGCACTGTCTTTGCGGGCATCAAAAAGTCGTACATCCCTGAGGATCTGGCAGGACGGCTCACTGTCATGGTAGCCAATCTGTCTCCCCGCAAGCTGCGGTTTGGCATTTCTGAGGGTATGGTGCTGGCTGCCAGCGGGCCAGAAGGAGGCCCATTTCTTCTGGCTCCCGACAGCGGTGCCCAGCCGGGAATGAAAGTCGGGTAGCCCTGCCTCAAGGCTAAGGATGGGGCTGCCAGCAGCCCCATCCGCTGAATTCTTGGCTTTTTTCAGCCAATCCCGCGCTGCTGGGCTTCTGCCAGCAGCCGGCGCTCCTCATAGGCTTCCCGGGCAATACGCACATCCTCCAGAAACCAGGCCAACTCTTCCAGTCGCAGTGCTTGGGGACCATCCACCAACGCAGCAGACGGATTGGGATGAAAATCTACCAGAATCATATTGGCCCCTGCGACCACCCCCTGCGCTGTCACCTGAAAAATGTCCATGAGTCCATCCGGACCTGCATCCCGTGTCCCAACTGAATGGGAAGGATCAATACAGACAGGCATGCGGGTCAGGCGCCGGACCGCGGGCACCTGGGCAAAATCCACAAAATTCCTGTGGGGATCGCCCAGGTTGGTTTTCATTCCACGCAGTCCGAAAACAACCCGTGAATTTCCTTCCGAAGCCAAGTACTCGGCAGCATTGAGGGATTCCTCCAAGGTAATTCCAAAACCGCGCTTGAGCAATACCGGGAACTCCTGCTGCCGTCCTACTGCCTTGAGTAGCTCGAAATTCTGCGTATTTCGGGTACCAATCTGGAGCATTACACCGGTCGGGCTACCAGTCCTGTGCAGGGCTTCCCGTATTTCGTCCATGTGGGCTTCATGCAGGATTTCCATAGCGATCACCCGGATCCCATATTTTCCTGCAAGATCGAAAACATAAGGAAGGCATTCCTTGCCGTGTCCCTGGAAGGCATAGGGGCTGGTCCGTGGCTTGTAGGCCCCCATGCGGGTGCATTCCTGTCCATTTTCCTGAAGGGCCCGCATCATCTGTTCTACATGTTCCGGAGTATCCACAGCACACAGTCCGGCAAACACATTGAGATTGTCCTGACCAAAATGTACGCCGTTATAGTCGAAACCTGTCGTGCGCTGATCATCAAGGTGGCGGCCCAGCACCCGGTATTCCCGGGAAACCCGGATAGCCTTCTTGACCCCAGGCAGGGATTCCATAACTGCAAGGTCCAGCGATTTGGTATTCCCGATCAGGTAAATTTCACTCAGGGTCTGCTCTGCTCCCTGCACCCGGTGGACTCGGTATTCGATACCTTCCAGATTTTCCAGATAATGTACTAGCACCTGGTAGGCTGCCGAGGTCTCCTGCAACTCCCCTTCGAGAATCAGAATCATTGGACTTTCTCCTCTAGCAAATGGCATGTCGTATTGTCTGCGTCCCGTCCAGACAGGCGGAGGAACATCATCCTTCCCCAGAAGGCCCAAGCATGCTGTCTGGCCGCAAATGGATATCCAGTTCAGCGGCCTCCATCAGCCCCAGATCCAGAACCGCCGTCCTCAGGTCACAGCCCTGCCTGTGGGCATACTGTGAAACCATTGCAGCCTGCTCATAGCCCAGGGACGGCACCAGCGCGGTAACAAGCATCAGGGACCGGGCAACATTATGTTCCATCTGATTTTTCTGCGGCTGCAGCCCGGATATGCAATTTTTCTCGAATGACCTCATGGCATCAGCGAGAAGCCGTATGCTCTGGAGAACATTGTAGGCAATAACCGGCTTGAAGACATTCAGCTCAAAATTGCCCTGTGAAGCGGCAAACGCTACCGCTGCATCATTGCCGAACACCTGAACACAGACCATGGAAAGAGCCTCCGATTGTGTGGGGTTCACCTTTCCTGGCATGATAGACGATCCCGGCTCATTTTCCGGCAGCTGCAGCTCACCCAGACCAGCCCGGGGTCCAGATCCCATCCATCGGATGTCGTTTGCAATTTTCAGGAGCGACATTGCCAAACTGCGCAAAACCCCACTCAGACCGCAGAGGGCCTCATGCCCAGCAAGTGCAGAAAACAGATTTTCAGCCATGCGAAGGGGCAAACCCAGCTCGTCGCCAAGTATCCCACAGACAAGGGCAGCAAAGCGGGGATGCGTATTGAGCCCTGTACCTACTGCTGTACCCCCCAGAGCAAGGGCATGAAGCCCTTCCCGGCATTTCTCGACAGCCGCCCATCCCTGACGGAGCTGGTCATGGTATCCGGAAAATTCCTGCCCGAGAGTCAGGGGGACTGCATCCATAAGGTGAGTACGGCCAATCTTGACAATTCCGGCGAAATCTGCAGCTTTCTGGCGCAGTCCTGCCATCAGGCCTTCCAGGGCCGGAAACAGCTCGTCCCGAATGGCACAGGCTGCAGCAACATGCATCGCAGACGGAAAAGCATCATTGGATGACTGCCCCAGATTCACATGGTCATTGGGGTGAACCGGATTTTTGCTGCCGCGGGGATGCCCCATCAGCTCGTTGGCCCGGTTCGCAATCACTTCATTGACATTCATGTTGCTCTGGGTACCACTGCCTGTCTGCCAGATCCGCAGGGGAAAATGCCCGTCCCATTCTCCCGCTGCCACTTCCCGTGCAGCACTGACGATATTCTCCGCCACCGCGCGATCCAGAAGCCCCAGATGGGCGTTTACCCGGGCTGCTGCTCCCTTGATCCTTGCCAGCGCATGGATAAGGGAGAGAGGAAGATGCTCTTCACCGATAGAAAAATAGTGAAGGGACCGCTGCGTCTGCGCCCCCCAAAGAGCGGCATCCTCTACATCAACAACCCCCATGCTGTCACGTTCCTGGCGCATTCCCGGACTCCTTCTCCACCATCGCCTCAGCCTCGGCCACGAGATCCTCCAGGTATGCCAGTGCTTCATTCCAGATCTGGGGATCTTCCAGCTGGATTCCGGCCACGCCCACCACTTCAGCAGGGGATCTGGCTCCGCCAAGACCCAGCATTTCACGATATCGCGACACAAACGCCGCGCCATCACTACGGTATTTCCGGATCAGGGCAAAGGTCAGCAATTCACCAAAAGCATAGGCATAGACATAGCCTGGAGAGCCAATAAAATGTGGGATATAGCTCCACCACCAGCGGTACCCTTCCGTCAAAACTACAGAATCTGAAAACTGTTCCGCCTGTGTTCGCATCCAGAATTCTGCCAGCCGGTCTCTGCTGAGCTCTCCTTCTTCACGGCGGGCCTGATGTATGGCTGACTCAAAGCGGTGCATGGCAATCTGCCGGAAAACGGTAGCGCAGGTATCCTCAATCTTGCCACAGAGCAGAGCAAGCCGGCCCCGTGGATCCGCTTCCTCCCGCATCAGCCGCTCAAAAGTAAGCATTTCCCCAAACACCGACGCCGTTTCTGCTGTTGTCAGGGGTGTATCGGCATTCAGAAAGCCCTGTTCCCGAGCAAGATACTGATGGATTCCGTGACCCAGCTCATGGGCAACGGTCATAACATCCCGGACCGTACCCGTGTAGTTGACCAGCAGATAGGGATGCGCATCCGGAGTTACAGGATGGGCAAAAGCTCCCCCCCTTTTGCCTGCCGACAGGGCCGCATCAATCCATTCCTCACGGAAAAAGCGCCTGCCAATCTCCGCAAGTCCAGGAGAAAAATCCTCCAGCGCACCCAAAACAATCCGGGTGCATTCCTCCCAGGAATACTGCCTTGCAGTACCAGGAAGGGGGGCATAACGGTCGTAGTCATTCAACGGAGACACTCCAAGCAGCCGGGCCTTGAGCCGGTAGTAACGGGCTACCAGGCCATACCTGGAAACCACAGCTCCCTCAAGCGCCTCTACCATGCTATCGGAAATTTCATTCGCCAGATTGCGCTTGGAGAGCCAGTGGGGATAGCGGCGCAGCCGGTCATCCAGGGCCTTGTCAGCGAGAACGGCATTGAAGCAGAAAGTCAGGGTGTGAAGCCTGGATTCGAGCCCCTGAGTCATGGACGCCGCAGCGTCTCGCCGCATTTCCCTGTCCGGACTGGAAAGCAGCGTCAGCACCTCCTGTTCGGTCAGCATTTTTCCTCGCAGGGAAAACCGCAGATCCGTCAGGGTTTCATCAAAGAGACGCTCCCAGAGGCTGCGCCCAGTCACCCTTTTTTCTGCCAGGATCTGCTCCTCGCCCTCTGAAAGAAGATGCTGCCCATACAGGCGCCAGCGGCGTAAAAGATGGGCCCAGGGAGCCAGTTCCAGATCTTCCAGAAGCGCAGATACACGGCTTTCTTCCAGCTGGTTCCAGGCTATATCAAAAAAAACCAGCCGGTTTTCAATGGCGGTCGCCTGTTCCTGATACTGCTGTATGGCTGCTCCATGGAGGGGTTCGTCCGAATGGGTGACATAGCTCAGATAGCGGTAACTACCCACCCGCGCAAGGCGCTGGCGGATTTCCTGGAGGGCCAGCATGGCATCCGCCATTCCCCCGCCATCCAGATGCTCAAGACCCGACCGGTACTTTGCGGCAAACTGTTCTGCGGCGGCAGCTGCCCACTGCATGTCTACATCCAGGGCGGGATCATCCTTTCCGCAGTACAGGTCTTCCAGACGCCACTGAACCTCTTCAGCACCAGTACACTGCCATGGCTCATGCTCCATCACCCACATCCTCCCAATTCTTTCCGTGTCTGTCGCCCGCCAAGCGTCTCACGCAGGGCAGGAGTTCCTGAATATGTGGTGCCCGGCCCTCTCGCTGCGCCTGCCAGAGCATTTCTCCAAGGCACTCCAAAAAAACATGATCTGCGGCATGGGCATCCAGCCTAGCCTGAAGCTTCCGGTATTCCTGCAAAATACCGGGAGGGTCTCCAGACGCCAGGAGTTCCAGTAGCGCCACATGCAGGCTCATATGGGCGAAAGGGTTGGTCTCCCCTGCCTGGGGGAAAAACTCTACTGTCAGCGCCTTTTCGTCGTTTTCCAGCAAGGCTTGGTACTCGGGATGCTCCAGAATAACACTGACGATTCTTTCTTCCAGTCCTTCCAGCAGCAGGCCTTCGCGATAGCGTCGCCAGCAGTCAAGAAAAATTTGGCGATAGGTTTCCCTCCTGGTTCCATAAAGCATATTCATTACCCATTCTGTCCAGAATTTCCGATCATACGACCCCACCTAAGAGGCAACAAAAAATGGCTTTCTTCCTCCTATCCTCCGCACTCCCGGAGCCTCTGGAGGACCCGGAGAAGTAGGAAGCAGGCGGTTTCTATGCTAGTTTAGGAAAAGCTTCTCGTCCAAGATTCCCAGACCAGAATGGTCTTGTTACGGTATTATTGCTAGCGGGAGATGACACGTCATGGCCAACGGAAACACATCGTCTGCAGATACCGTTGTTATCCTTACCTCCAGGCAGTGGGAGGGACTGGGCAGGGTCGGCGATGCTGCACTACAGGTACAGAATCTTTTGCAGATATTCCAGAACATTCTCAGCGAGCTGCCATATGCCATTGACACGGACATGCTGCTCGCAAAATACGAGCCCCAGCTTAATGCCTTACGTGAAACCGCAGGTCTCCTCCAGTCCATACTGTCCATGGAAGGAGGAGCAGAACGTCTGACGTCATTCCTTGACAATGTGCGTGATGCCCAAATTGACAAAACCACCAGCGAACTCTTGGCCATTCTGAACAACCTGCAGAAAGCGGGCTTTTTCAGCTCGCTGGCAGCTCTTAGTGGGGAACTCCCCTGTCGTCCCCTTCTTGGCGGATCCCCGGATGAGCTGCTGGCAAAGCTGCGGGGTGCCAGCACCAGTCTGCAGTATTATCTGGAGAGCGCACGTCAGGGAATCCGGGCCGCCGGCACTGTCGCGAGCCAGATGGAGCTGCCTGAGCAGCTGGATGAAATTCAGGAAATGGCTATCCGGTGGCTGCAGCTGGCGGGACGGGTCCAGCGCCTGATCCAGGGAGATGCCCCCACCCTACACGCACGTCTGGAAGAGCTTCTCGAGATGGCAGAAGCTCTTGGTGGCCAAGTTGGCGTCGCTGTGGGTACTCTGAAGGATACAGCTCCTGAACTCTTGGCACATGCCGATATCAGTGGCGCTCTGGGTACGGTAAGCACTGCTGGCCGCCGCTGGATACATATAGTGCTGCGCCTCAAAACGCTTGTTCAGGGCGACTCGAAAAATCTGGCCGGCCGGGCGGAAGCGCTGCTCGACCAGGTTGAAAAAGTGGCAGATTATGTGAAGAACGCTGAGTTCTTCCTGCAGGCGGGGAAAGATGGCCTGTCTGCGGCCCGAAATCTTGTAGCCGACATGGATCTCCCGGAAAAACTGGATCTGCTTGCCGAAGGGGCCGAAAAATGGCTCCAGATCGCTCTTCGCGCAAAAAAACTGGCACAGGGCAAATCCGAAAATCTTGCCGACCGAATCAGCGACCTGCTGGATAGCGCCGAAATGGTAGCAAATTCTTTGGGTGCTGCCGCCAACACGCTGGAAAAACAGGGAATCGACATTCGGGAAATTTTTTCTCCCAAAGGTGACCTCGGCATCGCCATGGGCACAGGCGCGGATCTGATTGCGGAACTCTGGCGGGACGGCACTTTCCTGAAAATCGGAAGCAGCATCGGCCAGGGAGTCATGGCATGGGTGGAAATTGCCCAGATGGGCGGAAAAGCACTCCAAGGCAGCGCTCCCAGCATAACTGCCCGCGTGAAAGATCTGGTCAGGGAACTGGATGAAGCGAAGCTCATGGATATGCTTCCTGAATTGCTGGCTCTAGCAGGAAAAGTGCAGCAGTCGAGCATGCTACACAAGGCCAGCCTGGTTCTTGACCGCCTGCTGCCGCTCATGCCTTCCGACGACGAATTCGCCAGCGGACTGGACAAGGCCGTGCAGGCCCTTCAGAAAACCGGGGCGGAAATGAAAAATGAATCCTCCAGCGGTGGAGGGGGCATTTTTGGGCTGATCCGGATTTTCTTCGCGAGAGATACCCAGTACGTTCTCCGCTACGCAGTCCGTTTTTCCAGCCTTTTTCTGAAGGCACTGAAACGGTAGTTCACTTCCAGCCTTGGCTGGGGGAGGAAGTCCGGCTTTTCCAACAGGGAAAGCAAGGAAACCAGAAGAATACCGGAGCCCCCTACTAATCGGGATAGGGGGCGGTCAGGTATCCTGACCGATCCCCTCCCACACCACCCGGCATGCGGGTCCGAACCGGGCGGTTCGAGTAGTTGAGGTCATGAGAGCCGAGGTACGCCGAGCCGGTCGAAATAGGCAATGGGAATCGCCCGGTTCAGTCGCAAGCGGCTGTTGCGCCACCAGCGACGACTGTTCGCGGCCACTGCACGGGCGTCGTTTTCCGACGCCCCCATCGCTTTTAACTCCCGGTACATCGTTGTTCCCCGGCGCCAATGCTTGAGCTGCACTGCACGCAGCCGGTGCCTGATCCACTCGTCTAATCCGCGGAACACCCCGGGTGTCTGCGCGAGATGGAAGTACGCATTCCACCCCGGCACGTAGGCCCGCAGCCGTTCGGCGATCTCCGGCAGGCTGCGCCCGCCGGAGCGGCGTGTCAGTTCACGGATACGTTGCCTGAAGGTCTCCATCGCCTTGCCGGCCACCTTGCGCTTGACCTGTCCGTCCTGGCCATACCAGAAGGCATAGCCCAGAAACTTACGGTTCAAGGCCGGTGCCACGGCCGTCTTGGCTTCGTTGACCTTCAGGTGGAGTCGGTCGTAGAGTCTGCGCAAGCTCGCCAGCACCCGTTCGCCCGCCTTCCGACTGCGCACGTAAACGTTGCAGGACTCGGCTTCACCTCGCCTTCGCGCGATACGCCCCGCCTGCACGGGCTTCTGATGCACTGCACGTCCGAGCGACACGGCCTTCGACCCTCCTACTCGTTCGGCCCTTCGCTTCGTGTCGACAGCTACTACGGCCTTTGCTGACTTCTCGCTCCGGTTCCTCACCGTCGCCCTTTCAGGCGCAGGGCGAGACCTCCCCAGGCAAGAACGCACTCCTTCACTGCGCAACCGCCGGATTTACACCGCCTCGCCTTGATCACGAGAGCTTCGCGGTTTGTTGCCCGCTCGCCCTGCTCAACAGTACCTTCTATCCGGTTCTTGTCCATCGGCTCGCAGTTTACGCTCCACGCTTCCTCCCCACGCTTGGTCGCCCTCACGCAAGTTGCGCTTCGCTTCGTTCGCCGTGATCAGCTTACGACGGGACTTGCACCCGCAAGGGTGCGCCCATGCTGGGCGCACAACAGAAAAGTCCGGGCAGAGCCCGGACTCCCTTCCACCAAAGAAAAGAAACGGAAAGCCTACTGGGCTGCCCTGTGCTCGGGCTTCCTGACCTCTTTCTTCATGGCAATCTTGTGCCGGATCACCTTGTGATGGACCACCTTGTGATGGGCGACCATTTTGTGGACAGGGGTCTTATGTTCAATCTTGGGAGCCTCGGTAGCAAATGCAGCAGAAGCGGTCAGAAAAGAGAGGACAGCCGTCAGGGCAACGATCTTCTTCATGAAATCACTCCATCAGAAAGTAATAATATATTTGATTTTCAGGGACTCATCGTGTACAGCAGTCTGTAATTAGCACTATCCGTGCCATCTATAAAATAGATTTGTTATACATAATGTTACGAAAAAATAGGGAGAATTAATGAATTGGAGAGCGGCTTAGCGTCGCCAGAATCCTTGGGGGCGAATCTGCTGATCCAAACAATTGTCCATACCCGCAGGGCTAGGAACAGGAAAGGGGAAATTTTCTTATAATTTCCTGATAGTTAAAAGTTTCAGGAGGCAGCCCTCTAGGAGACGCCCGACCGCAGATCCGACACTATCCCCGTGACCCTATAGCGACGCCCCCCCCCCCAAAAAAAGATAACCTTTTAATAATAAAACAGAACCCATGTCGTCTGAAGGCTACACCCGTCTTCAGGCCTTTTCCTGTGGCACGTACCCTTCCGGAGTTTGTACCCCATCCCCGAAAAAAAAGGATTCCATCTGTTTTTCCAGAAAGGAGCGGGACTTCGGATCAATAGGAGACAGGCGGTATTCATTGATGAGCATGGTCTGGTGCCGGAGCCACTCCTGCCAGGCGTCTTTGGATACCTCCCGGTAGATCCGCTCACCCAACGCTCCAGGGTAAGGAGGACGGTCCAATCCCTCTGCTTCACACCCCTGCCTGATACAGTGCACCATTCTTGGCATGCTTTTGCTCCGATTTCCTAAAGATTCGAAAAGTGTATCCCATCCGTCGGGCCATCCCCAAGCAGAATCCCAAAAATGCTGAGGTTGACCCCGAAACAGATCCAGCCTTAAGTGGAAAAATCCGGCTTTTGGGGTTCTGCCGGATCGCTCCGGCTGTTTGCTGTCTGGCGTATTCGGCCGGAGTCATCCAGCCCAATGCAGAATGGGGACGCACTTCGTTATAGTACACTCGCCAGACCCCGATTTTCTCTTTTGCATCCTCCAGCGATAAAAACCAGTGTTCGTTCAGACACTCCTCACGGAACCGGCCATTAAAGGATTCACACTGTGCATTGTCAGTCGGTTTCCCGGGCCTTGAGAAATCTATTTCCACACCATTTTCGCAAGCCCATTTGTCCATCACCTTGGAATGAATTCGCTTCCATTGTCGGCCCTGATAAATCGTGGGAGCGGCCGTTGCCCTGCAATCCGGCTCAGGGCGGGGACCACATGCTCCCCCTCAGGCCAGAACCCACGCCAATGGCCAGACACTCTCGGGTATGGTTATCAACAATCGTCAGGGTGCGTAAACGTCGCCCGTCATACAGTGCATCTGCCACAAAATCCATGCTCCAGATCTCATTGGTCTGGCTGACGGTCTGTTTCGGCTGACGCAACCGGGCCGCCCTGCTGCGCCGTGGCCGTTTATGCCGTAATGACAGGCCCTGCTCACGATACAGCCGGTACACCCGCTTGTGATTGTCCTTCCAGCCTTCCCGGCGCAACAGCACATGAACCTGGCGATACCCGTAATAAATCCGGGTCCCGGTGATCTCCCGAATCCGCCTGCCTGACCAGCACACTCGAGTCCCGTGCGACCGACCGGTAGCCATACACCGATCGTGACAGTTTGAGCACGGCACAGGCCTGGCGCTGACTGACGCCAAAACGGGTCATCAGATCATCCGCCACTACGCGCAACCGGGAAGGCTTCAGAGCTTTTTTGACAGCACATCCTGGAGCATCACCCTGTCCAGAGATAAATCAGCCACCAGACGCCTGAGCTTGGCGTTCTCTTCCTCAGGCTGCTTCAGCCGCCGCAGCTCCGAAGGCCCCAGACCTCCGTACTTCCTGCGCCAGGCTCACGAACAGAAAATTCCTGCAATAACCCGTGTACTGCCTTGCGGATGTAATTTGGTGCCTCCTGACAGGACGGCATCAAGGCGCAAGGTAAAATTTCATCCTCGAAATGGTCAAAAATGGCCCCCTTGCAGTCTACGATTGACAGACTTGATTTGGCAAAGCGGGGCATGCAGCTGCAGCAGATGGGCATCGGACTTTCCCGTTCCGCAGGTTGCCGGGAATTAGCAGGCGTGGAGATATCTATCACCGATCGCTGCGGATCTAGGGCAAACCAGCATTGGTACACTGCCAGATCAAATGCCGGAACCCATGGCATGACAAATTGATCATCATTCCAAAGGGTGCTCTGCCAAAAGCTGCCAGACAGGGCCCGCCGAATACGGTATCACCGTGTTGACGGCTTACAAGGGAAGTCGAAAGAGCGCTGGGTCATCAAGCCTGTCGTTCACACAGCCAAAACTCAAAAAATAGGGCTGCAACTTGGGCACCAAGTAAGTGACTGCTGGCAATTGCCGTCACATCAGCGGATAGAAAGGGAAGGTCAAAGCCCTTCCAGGATACGTCTGATGGGACTTGGCAGGCCGAGATCCCGGGCCTCGCCCAGTGCCCAAAGCCGGCCATGTGACAGATGGTCTGAAACCTGCAGCTCGGCGGGGAGAAAAGCCGGTAGGATGGCGAATTCCAGAATAAAATGGCTAAAGACATGCTGCCGGAAAGAAAGGATTTCTCCTGCGCCCAGAACCGCACCGAAACGCTGTGCAATCAGATCTGCACGCTCTGCCAGGTCCTCAGGTGTGGGGAGGATAGCCTCCTCGTATATCATGGGCAGGCACCATAACCCTCCCCACACCCCCTGTTCAGGGCGTCTTTCCAGAAAAACTTTACCCTTTCCATCCATGACCAGCAAAAAAATCCCGTAACGTTTCGGTCTGCGCTGTTTTTCTGGACCACTGGATACTTGTGGGAAAATTTTTCCAGCCGTACCCTGGCTTCCCCGGCATATCCCCATAAGGGGACAGACAGTACACTTGGGCCTCCGCGACAGGCAGACCAGAGCCCCAAGATCCTGGATGGCCTGATTGTAATCATGCGCGGGGTTTGGCGTTTCCTGCTCTGCCAGACGCCAGAGTGTTTTTTCCTGAGCCGGTGCACGTGGATTTCCCTGTAGCCCATGTACACGGAACAGGACACGTCTTGCATTTGCATCCAGAATCGCCTGGGACTGACCATAGGCACTGGCAAGCACTGCCGCTGCAGTACTGCGCCCCACGCCCGGCAGAAGCATTGCCGATTCCAGTGTATCAGGAAAGAGCCCATTCCAGTCTGTAATAACCAGCTTTGACGCCATGTGGGCATTCCGGGCACGGGCGTAATATCCAAGGCCGCTCCAGAGAGCTAGAACCTCATCCAGACTGGCACTGGCAAGATTTTTCCAGGCCGGGAATTTTTCAAGGAAACGCCGGTAGTAGTCTAGGGCCGTTTCAACGCGGGTCTGTTGCAGCATGATCTCAGCAAGCCAGAGAGCATAGTCGTCATCCGTATGCCGCCACGGCAGGTGATGACGGCCATTCCGCGTATACCAAGGAAAAAGCCGGACAGCTATTGAGCCCGAGTCTGCAGGCATGGCTCGACCTAGAGCCGGATCCGTACCTGCCATGCAGGCCATTTTCCGGTACGGAAAATTCTAGGATCCATCCTGAAGATCATTGGCATTAAAAACACCCTGGTTACCAGCCAGCGCCTGCAGGGCGAGTAACCGGGATTCGGCAATGCTGGTGCGCCGAATCTGTTCCTTGACTTCAGGAATGGCGCCCGGGAACATGCTGAGTTCGCGCAGGCCAAGACCAATGAGCAGAGAAGTCCAGTGGGGGTTGGCCGCCATTTCACCGCACATGCCCACCGGAATCCCTCCAGATTTCCCTGCAGCAATGGTATGCTCGATCATCGATAGTACTCCGACGTGCAGGGGATCAAACAAAACGTTGACATCGTCATCTCCCCGGTCTACTGCGAGGGCGTACTGGATCAGGTCATTCGTGCCAATCGAGAAAAAATCGGAAACCCCGGTAAAACAGTGGGCGGCCATTGCCACTGCCGGTACCTCCACCATAATCCCGATGGGCAGAGCTTCTGCGAAAGGCCTGCCCTCAGCTTTCAGTTCTCTTTGGAGCTGCGCGACCAGCTGGCGGGTCTGAACAATTTCTGCCACTGTGCTTACCATGGGTAGCATGAGACGGGCCGCCCCTAGGGCCGAGGCACGGAGAATCGCGCGCAGATGTGGGCGAAACCAGTCGGGCCGTCTCAAACATAGCCGGAGTCCCCGGAGCCCAAGGGCGGGATTAAGGATGCCGTGGCTCGGCTGGAGATTGCTGTCCTTAACGGTCTTATCCGAACCGATATCAACTGAACGGATGGTCACGGTTGCCCCGCCAAGGCTGCGCAGGACGGAGGAGAAAGCCTGATACTGCTCTTCTTCACCCGGGGCATCTGTACGGTTCATGAACAAGAATTCACTGCGGAAAAGACCCACTCCCTCGGCTCCGCTGCGGCGGACTGATTCCACATCATCAGGCAGCTCAATGTTGGCAAGCAGGCGGATGGTCTCACCATCCACAGTAATGGAGGAGAGATCTTTTTCCAGTTCCAGAAGCTCCATGCGCCTGCGGCGCCGCTCCTGCAGCTCACGATATTCCTCTACCAGCGCAAGATCCGGGTCTACCAGAACGGTTCCATGATCCCCGTCCACAACAATAGTATCCCCACTGCGCATCAACCGCGTTGCCAGATGGGTACCTACAACCGCAGGGAGCCCAAGACTGCGTGCGAGGATCGCCGAATGGGAGGTGGCAGCCCCAAAATCTGTTACCCAGGCCAGAACCCGGCCCTGCTTGAGCAGAACCGTGTCTGCTGGACTCAGCTCATTGGCGATGATAATCCTCTCCTCTCCACCGCTAAGTACAGGGGGCTGCACTCCGGCAAGATGGCGGAGCACACGGTCGGTTACCTGCAGGATGTCCTCCCTCTTTCCACGCAGATAGGCGTCCTCCATCCGTTCAAAGATTTCCAGCAGCCGTTCCCGCTCATGGTGAAGTGCCCACGCAGCATTCCGGCGTTCCTCACAGATCAACCGCAGCGGGCGTTCCCGGAGTGCAGGATCGTCCAGCATCAAAAGATGGGCATCAATAAAAAGGCGGGTATCTTGTGGTGCATCTTTGGGAATAGCGTCCCGTACCCGCAGCAGTTCGTCGCGTGCAAGGCCAAGGGCCGAACGGAGACGCTCAATTTCTGCCGGGATCTCGCCATCAGGAACCAAATAGTCAGGAATCTCAATTTTGGCAGACTCCAGCACCATCGCCGTACCAATCGCGATGCCCGGAGAAGCTCCGATTCCCGAGAGTTCAAAAGTCATTCCGACTCTCCAAAACAGTCAGCAGCCAAGGCCAGAAGCGCTGCAATGCAGTCCTGCTCTTGTTCTCCGCTGGTTTCCAGCTGCAATACCGTTCCCTGGGTTGCAGCCAACGTCATAAGTCCCATGATACTTTTGCCATGTACCCGCTGTCCCTCCCGCTCCAGCCAGACCTGGCAAGGAAACCTTGCTGCGATACTGACAAATTTTGCTGAGGCCCTCGCATGCAGACCCAGCTTATTGACGATGGGAAAATCCACACGTAACGTCACTTTCAGTCCCCTTTAACGTTATCCCGTATCACGCAGCATAGCGCCAGCAGCAGCATGGGCCAAGGCTAGGAAAAATTCCTCCGGCTCTTGGCGCATCTCCTGCTCCCATGTACGCTAGACTACCATGTACCCCATGTTCGAACGTGTCCTCTTGGTAGGCAAATATCGGGATCCAGATGCCCCAGCGGCACTCGCGCATCTCGCCAAATTCCTGCATTCGCAGGGAGTGACCGTATATCTTGATGACCGGTTTATGGAAGCAGGGGAAAACACCATTTCTCTCCCCCGGCTCAGTCTCCACCGTGCCTGCTCCGACCGGGACCTGGTGATTTCCCTTGGGGGAGATGGGACCCTACTCGGTGCTGCGCGGGAGCTTGCAGGGAAAAATGTTCCCATACTGGGCATCAACCGGGGCCGGCTGGGCTTCCTTGCCGATATTCCGCTGGATGGTATTGACAGAACCTTGCCACTTATTCTGGCAGGACAGTACGTTACGGACCACCGGAGCGTGCTGCACGCGGAGCTTTGGCGGGACGGAAAACAGGTAGCTGCTGGTACAGCCCTGAACGAGGTTTTTGTGAACAAGGGGTGCGGGGAAAGCATGATCGAACTCCGCGTCTGTCTTGGAGGACGCCATCTCTATACTGAGCGTGCCGACGGACTCATCATTTCTACCCCCACAGGATCCACGGCCTACGCCCTGTCCGCGGGAGGCCCCATCATGAGCCCGGAGCTTCCCGCCCTGCTTCTGGTGCCCATCTGCCCCCACACCCTCAGTACCCGCCCCATAGTCATCGCCGACACTCTTGCTCTCCAGCTTAGTCTGAGCGCTGCCCGCCATCCTGCTGCTATGAGCCTTGACAGCCACAGCTCCTACTCCATGATCCCCGGTGATGAGGTCCACGTCCGGCGTGCTCCTTATGACGCGCTGTTCATCCATCCCGAAGAGCAGGATTTTTTCGGGATCCTCCGGCGCAAACTTCGCTGGGCTGAGCCTCCCGGGTCTGACTGATGCTGCATTCCCTGCAGATACGCAATCTTGCCCTGATTCGCGATCTCGATCTGGATCTGGCACCGGGATTAACCGTTCTAACCGGAGAAACAGGAGCTGGAAAGTCCATTTTTGTGGATGCCATTTCTCTAGTTCTGGGAGACAGGGGAAACCCGCAGCTCGTCCGCCACGGAACCGAACAGGCTGAAATCACTGCCACATTCGGTATCGCGGACGGAAGTGCAGCTGCAGAGTGGATGGCCAGCAGCGGGTTCGGCGAGGAAGGCACCTGCATCATCCGGCGCATTCTACCCAGACAGGGGAGAAACAGGATTTTCCTGAACGGTCATGCCATCAGCACCAGCCAGAACCGGGAGCTGGGCGAGCTTCTGGTGGATCTCCTGGGCCAGAACACCCATCTGCGCATGGTGCGGGCTGACCAGCAAATGGATCTCCTAGACCGATATGCCGGACTCCGGGAAAAAACCGACCGGATGGGGGACCGGTACCGCAAATGGCGGGAACTGCGGGAAGCCCAAAGGACACTTCGGGCCGGGCTCGAACAGCATGCAGCCCAGCGGGAATGGCGGCAGTTTCTGTGGGAAGAACTGGAAAACGCCAACCTGCATGACGGTGAATGGGAGGACCTGGGGGCAGAGCTTCAGCGTCTTGGTGCGGTGACACAGCTTCGGGAGACCGTTGCAACCATACTATCCATTCTTGATGGCAGACCTGATAGCACCCTCCGCAAGCTCACTGAGTCCTATCGCTGTATACATCAGGCTCTGGGAAGGGACCCCAGTCTGGGAGAAACGGAGAAACTGCTGGAAGGGGCCAGAATCCAAACAGAAGAGGCCGTGCATGCGTTGCAGCATTACCTGCAGGACCTAGAAGCAGACCCAGATCGCCTAGCCCAGGTTTCCAGCCGTATCCAGCAGCTGCAGGACCTGCAGCGCAAACACCATACGGACATGACCGGACTAATGGAACTGTTCAGTCAGCTGAAAGAGGAACTTGCAGCGGAAAGCGCAGAAGGGGATCCAGTCCTTAAGGCTGAAGAATCACTCAGGGCAGCAAGACAGGACTACCAGAATCTGGCCAAGGAGCTTGGCACTGGACGCCGGGCACACCTTGACCCCTTGGCAAGAGCCATAGAATCCCAGCTTCATGGGCTGGGCTTGCCACATGCTGTTGTAGAAATCCACATGGAAAGCAATCCGGACAATGAGGAGTCCTGGTTAGGAAAAGGCTGGGACCGTGTAGAAATTCGCATTTCCGCCAATCCTGGGCACCCACCCAAATCCCTCTCGGAAGTCGCATCCGGTGGCGAACTTTCACGTATCAACTTGGCCCTTCAGGTTTTGCTGGCCGAACCGGAAGGAGCAGAAACCCTCATTTTTGATGAAGTAGACGTGGGAGTGGGAGGTGCCGTAGCCGAGCGCATTGGCCGTCTACTGCGCAGTCTGGGGCAGCATTACCAAGTTCTGTGTGTTACCCATTTACCCCAAGTGGCAGCCCAGTGCCACCAGCACTTGAAAGTGCAGAAAAACCTGGAACTCGGGCAGGCCGAAAGCCAGATTCTCCCCCTGGACGCTATGGGCCAAGTGGAAGAAATTGCCCGCATGCTTGGTGGAATCGAAATCAGCACATCCATCCGGGCTGCTGCGGAAAAACTGCTTTCAGCCAGGTAAAACACTGCTGGCATGTGGCCGCACCCCTTTCATTTTCCCCCTGGTCTGCAACGGTACACTGCCACCTGAGGCACCTGAAAGACCGGTTCTGTATGTCACAGGACGAAATGTCCCCAAAAACAGGATCGTAGCCAGAATATCGCAGTGTGCAGATGGCTGCGGATCCCGTACAATTCATATGAGTGCGTGGTACCAGGAGGCGCCCATGGCGAGGTCTGTTATGTCCGTGGCTGAATTTCTTGGCCTGTCCTGGTGGAAAAGAGGTAATGCCACCATTTCCTCCCCCACCCAGGGCATATCGATTCCCCGGCGGGTACGTGCAGTCGCCACTCTGATACTTGCCATGGTTGTGCTAATGGCGGCCATGGCTGGGCAGGCCATCTATACCTTGGGAGAAAGCAGCAGTACCCTGCTTGAGGTGGGAATTCCCCTGCAGCGGGAAATTCTCAGGATCCGTGAGATCCAGAACCAGGCGGAATTCTACCGCAGTCTGGGCAACCTGCTGCCCGGGAAAGGATACAAAAACACCGCGAATGTTCTGCTGGTCCAGGAACAGCAGCACCTGCGGAACATTTTTCCGGATCTGGGCCAGTACCCCACTCTTGCTACCGATCTTGCAAATCTCCAGGAGATACTGCACAAGTATGCTGGTACTTTTACGCCCGAAGCCGGCGCAGTGCTCAGGATACAGGTGGATAGAAATTTCCACCGTCTGCGCAGCGATCTGGTAACTCTGCTCCAGACACAAGCCAGACAGGCCAATTCCGCCCGCCGTCACGCAATCTGGCTGCTTGGGCTCCTCGTGACGATGACCGCGCTTCTGGCCCTACTGATTCCCTGGCGCGTAGCTGTCACGCTGAGCCGCCCCCTAAGGAATATCCGTGCAGCTCTGGAAAGAATTGGCGCCGGTCACAGCACCCAAGTCGCAGAAACCGGTCCCCTGGAGCTGCGGGAACTGGCAGCAGGCATTGCCCAGATGCAGCAGCGCCTAAAGGAAGATGAACGTCTGCGCCACGTATTTCTGAGCCAGGTATCCCACGAACTCAAAACACCACTGGCATCGGCATATTCTGGCAGCGAACTCCTGCTGAGTGAGCGGCTTGGACCAATTGGGCCAAAGCAGAGAGAGGTTCTGGAAATTGTCAGCCGGCAGGTCCATGAATTGATTCTGGCAATCCAGGAAATGCTCGACATGCATGCTCTGCAGGCCCGCCGGCTTGAATACCATGTGACAGCTCTGGAGGTGGATACAGTTCTTGTAGAGCTGGAGCGCCGCATGATCCCCTTGCTGGGAAAGAAAGGACAGCAGCTGGTGATATCCAGTAGCGGGGAAATACTGGTCCTAGCAGACCCCCAGCGTCTACTGCAGATTCTGGCAAACCTGGTGAGCAACAGCTATAAATATGCTCCGCCATCCAGCAGCATCCTGGTTTCGGCTATCGCTGATAGAGATGGTGCCCTGTTTTCTGTACAGGACGAAGGTCCCGGAATTCCGGAAGCCCTGCAGGAAAAAGTATTTGAAGATTTCTACCAGGTCCACCGGGCAGGCGATATTCCCAAGGGTACAGGTCTTGGGCTGTCTATCGCCCGGGAATTGGTGAGAGCCCAAGGCGGGTGGATACGCCTGCAGAACCTGTCCAAAGGACTTCTAGGCCAGTTCTGGCTGCCCGGCCCGAGAACAGGGGGACAACCTGATGGGTAGAACCAAGATTCTTTTTCTGCTGGCAGCTGCAATTCTAGCTATCATAGCAATGGCCGGCTGCTCCAGGCTGGCCATTGCTTCTTTCCCTTCATCTCAGGCCAAAGGGAAGAGACTTCTGGTAACCTTGGGGAATTGTGGTCCGGCCGATGGTCCACGCTGCGCACAAGTCCATCTTTCCCTGGCCAGGCACTATCTGGACATCAAGCCACTAACCCGCACAGCTATAGACAACGCGGCAAGGGAGCTGGCAATGGCTGCGCAGGATCCGGGCATGGCCGTGCAAATCCGGCCATGGAGAAGACTTACCAGGTCCTGGAAAAGGCAGGATCTAGCCCTGAAAACCTGCAGGAATCGGCAAGCCAGAACCGCTACCCGCATCGCCAACCTGCAAGAGCAGAACCTGCGCATTTCTGGTCGACTGCACCGTCTGGAATCGCTTCTACAGCAGGAAGCGCAGAAGACCGTTACCCGCCAGCACTGAGCTCCCCATATGCCAGACGAAGAAAGCACAACAATTTTCCTCATTGATGATGATCCGGACTTCCTCCGCCTTCTCAGTCTCTGGCTGGAAAGCGAGGGATACAGGGTGGCTGGATATGGAGATCCGGTACAGGCTGTGAGGGCACTGGCCATGGATCCTCCAGATCTCGTGATTACTGACCTCAGAATGCCCGAAATGGACGGGATGGAAATTCTGGAACGGCTCCAGGAAACGGACCCTGACCTTCCGGTTATCATCCTTACCGCACACGGCACCATTCCCAACGCTGTCGCTGCAATGCGCGCCCAGGCATTTGGCTATCTGGGGAAGCCTTTCAGCCATGAGGAATTGCACAACCTGGTCTCTGCAGCTCTGGAACAACGGCAGGCCAGCATCGAAACCCGCTGCCTTCGTGGTGCCCTGCGCAGACAGGCGGGCCAGACCCTGCTCTACCGCAGCCGGGTCATGGAATCCCTGATAGATGAACTGGGGCGGATCGCTCCCTCCGAGGCCAGCGTTTTTCTGACTGGAGAAAGTGGATCTGGCAAGGAAAAAGTAGCACGTACCATCCATCTGGCCAGCTCTCGGGCAACAGGTCCCTTTTTACCCGTCAACTGTGGTGCCATTCCCCGGGATCTGGCCGAAAGTGAGCTTTTCGGCCACGTAAAAGGAGCCTTTACGGGTGCCACCAGTGACAATGCGGGACTGATCCGCAGTGCCCAGGGGGGTACTCTTTTCCTGGACGAGATCGCCGATCTCCCAATTAGCCTTCAGGTCAAGCTGCTGCGGGTGCTTCAGGAAGGGAACGTACGCCCTGTCGGTGCAAGAGAAGAATATCCCGTAGACATCCGTGTGATCAGTGCAACCCACCAAGATATCCATGCCCTTGTCCGGGAGGAAAAATTCCGGGAGGACCTCTACTACCGCCTACACGTGATTCCCATCCGGGTTCCCAGCCTGGCAGAACGTCCGGAAGACATTCTGCTTCTTGGCCAGCATTTTCTTGACCGTGAAATCCGGAAACTCCAGCGGGACATCCCTGGTTTCAGTCCAGAGGCACTGGACAAACTCCTTAGGCGTCCCTGGCCAGGCAATGTCCGGGAACTGGAAAACGCCGTTATTCTTGCGGTCACCCTGACCAAATCCGGATGGGTGCAGGCCAGCTCCATTCCAGATCCCGGACGTTCCGGTGGGCGGGGAGCCTTTCCTCCTCTCCAGGACGCCAAAGCGGCTTTTGAGCGGCATTACCTGGAGAATCTCCTCCGCAGTACCGATGGCAACATTTCACGTGCAGCCCGTATTGCCGGACGCCACCGAACAGACCTGTACAAGCTCATGCGCAAGCACGAGCTTGCGCCACAGGATTTCAAGCTGCTGGATGATACCGGAGAATAGCCACCGGGGAAAAATTGACCCTTCTCCCGCTGCTCTTTAGGATGGTAACCGGCTATACTCCCTGCGCTGGCTGTCTGGACTTTTTTCCAAGAGAATTCCATGGTTCCCGTGCCCGATCCCAAAAGCATGATTCAGAGGAAATGGCATCCACGCCGCTGGTTTATACAGGGCTTGCTGATTTCTCTCCCTATCAGCCTGACCGTCTATGTTGTACTGACAGTAGGAAGTTGGGTAGACAGCATTTTTGCCGCACCAATCCAGGCGCTGTTTGGAATTGACATTCCGGGACTGGGCATTCTTCTGACGCTGCTGAGCATTCTCGGTGTCGGATTTCTCGCCTCTCATGTTTTCACCGCATGGATTTTTGAGCGCATTAATGCACTTCTGGAAAGGATTCCGGTACTCCATAGCCTATACAGCACAATCCAGGAAACCGTCGAACTGCTTCTGGGGGGCAAGGACCGGGGATTCAGCAGCGCTGTCCTCCTGCGCCAAGGAGGAGATATGGGGTACATCATAGGGCTCGTCACCCGCGACAATCTAGCTGAAATGCCCAGCATCGGAGAAAACTGCATCGCTGTTTTTATCCCGATGAGCTACGGCATTGGGGGCTTCACCTGCATCGTTCCAAAGGATAAAGTCATTGCCCTTCCAGACCTGACTCCCCAGCAGGCGCTACGTTTCGCCATGGCGGGAGGAGTCGGTAGCGGTCCACGGCATCTTCGCGAAAAGACGCATCCATCAACCCCTGGAAATTTTTCTGCAGACCAGTCGCAGACCTGAAATCAAGAGCTGCAACTGCAGTACGCCTGTTGAGCACCCTTTCCTAGGGCGATATTTACCATCAAACTTTCTGATCAGGAGACCGTTGTGGACAAAGTGCGCAAAGCAGTTTTCCCGGTAGCAGGGCTTGGAACCCGATTTTTGCCGGCCACCAAGGCCAGCCCGAAAGAAATGCTGCCAGTGGTCGACAAGCCCTTAATCCAGTACGCTGTCGAAGAGGCCATTTCTGCAGGATGCGATCAGCTCATCTTCATTACCGGCCGGGGGAAACGGGCTATTGCCGACCATTTTGATGTTTCCTACGAGTTGGAAATCGAACTGGAAAAAAAAGGCAAAAAAGCCCTGCTGGAGCAGGTCCGCGCAGTACTCCCTTCCCATGTCAGCACTATTGTTCTCCGCCAGCCCTACCCTCTCGGTCTGGGTCACGCAGTACTGATGGCAAAACCGGTCGTTGGAAATGAACCGTTTGCCGTACTGCTGGCTGATGACCTGATGCTGGCTGATGAGCCAGTCCTGACCCAGATGGTCCACCAGTACGAGCACTATCAAGCAGGGATCCTTGGGGTGGAAGAAATTCCCCTGGAACATAGCAGCCGCTATGGTGTAGTAGAAGCCAGAAACTGGGATGAAAATATCTATCAGGTAAGCCGGATCGTGGAAAAGCCCCGTCCTGAGGAAGCTCCGTCCAATCTTGGTGTTGTAGGAAGATATATTCTGCCAGCACGGATTTTCCATTTCCTGGAAAAAACCCAGAGCGGAGCTGGCGGAGAAATCCAGCTCACTGACGCCATTGCCGCGCTACTAGGCGAACGCCAAGTACTAGCTTACCGATTCTTCGGACAACGGTTTGACTGTGGTGACAAGCTGGGCTACCTGCAGGCGACGGTGACATTTGCCCGCCTGCATCCCGAAATCGGTCCGGCTTTCAATGAATATCTGCAGCAGATCTGCCAGGACCAGCAATTAGGGGGATGATACGACCGCGCAGGAAAGGGTGGGTTTCCTTTAACTTTCGTTTCAATCCCCAAGGAGCCGGAACAGTACATCCTTTACCCGGTAAAACGCCAAAAATGACGGACACGCATCTATCATTCTGATAGTACTCAGATTTCCCATATGCAGCGAGCCTGAAATAAAAGAACAGGAGCCTGCCGTGCACGGATGCCCGATTTCCCGGTGCTTGGGGGGTGTTGTGCTTGGACGGCGCAGGGCACGCCGCTGCCGGTAACAAATGCCTATTCCCCCACTTTTCCGCCTGACGGGCTCTTGGGTTATCCTAGTGGCCGAGATTCAGGAGAAGGCACGATGATCATCATCGAGGGTATAAATGACAAGGGTGGGAAATTCCGCCCCTCGGCTTGGGCAGAGATGCTAATCGAAGGGGTAGGCCTGGCTCACTTTGGCACGGACCATAAAATCCACTACCTGCCTTTCATAGAGCCTGCCATGATTAATGGCAATGCTGCCATTATCATGGATGAAGATCTCGAAAAGCTGCGCCCGGAAGCCTTTGCTGAAATCATGCACTTTGCCCGGGAAAACCATCTCATGATCCACATGGAGCCGGGGAGCCTGGCTGAACGCCGTGCTGCCCTTAGGGCACAGAAAGTACACGGCTTGGACAGCCGGCGATCTTCATGAAATCTGTGTCTGCAAAGCCGGCATCCCGCTATTTTGGCTCCCTTCTCATCGGCATCCTCTTCCTGTATGGGCTCTGGGCCATGATCCTAAGCATGAAGACCATCAATGCCGAGTCCACTGTACGTACCAATCTTCTTCTGGCTCTGGATACCCTTCACCAAGAGTATTCCCTCTCACTTACAGCCGCCAGTGGACAAAAAACAGAACAGGCCGCTATCCGCAGAGCATGGGAAAACCGGCGATCCCTCCTGCTAGCCAGTCCAGAGGCAGCAGAACGGATGGAAGCCGCACTGGTTCAGGAATTGAACAATACCGGTATCAAAGCAGGCTGCGGTTCTGCGACTCTACCCTTTGCACAGGCTCCTGCACCTGCATCACCTGCAAGAGCCTGTCATGTATTCCTGCACCATAACGGGGCCATGCTGAGTGTCACCGGATACGACACGCAAGGCCGGGCAATGGACAACTTTTACGAATACCTGTACCCACCTGCCACGCAGACGTTCCTTCGGACTGCCTCTCCCGACTCCAAATAACCGGGGCATCCGTAACCAGAATGACGAAAACCTAGCTAGAGCTCCCTGCAACAGCCTTGGGGCAGCACCATGGGAGATCAGCAGCCCCGCTGAAGGCTTGACCAAAAATTTTGTTCCATACAGGACCATGAATCATACCCGAATATGGGGGCTATCCACCGGTGTGAGCAACGGTCCAAGTGGTTGCCTGAAAACTGGGAACCAGCAACGACGCTGCATAAGCAGCCCGAGCGCGTTGTTCGTTGTTGTCAAACGCCCATGGCATAGTGCCAATCATGGGAAAGCCTGTCTCATAGTCTACCAGCCGGTTCCTGGAGCAGGATGATCCCTTGCCCAGTACTTCCTTTTTTATACCCAGAAAAAGCATCACCAGCCACCATGGAGCATTACACCGCACCGTCCCCAGAGCAGGCAGCCCGGATCAACCCGTACCCTGCACAGCCATTTACACGGACTCTGGCACCCGAAAAGCCCAAAATTGGAACCGCAGGCCGTGAAGGCTCAGTAACATCCATGGATCAACCGGAGATTTCCCTTCCACCACCATACCACCATTCTTGGGCTTTTCTGGCACAGACTTTCGCATCCTCAGGATTTTTCAGCCATTCATAGGCCAGCTCCACAATTTCAGTATGGCTTTTCCCATGGACGGCACCACCAGACTCAAGAAGTGACTTCCACCGGGCATTATCGGGCACCCTGGGGCCCAGAATCATGGGGCAGCCTGCAATGATGGGACTCCCAAGATCCACATGGCCCCCAACCAGCGTTCCGCCAGGTATGCAGAAATCCGCACAAGAATAAAAACTGCCTTGGGCCTCAGGGATCTCTACAAAATAGACGCGGGTTTTGACAGGAACATAGCTGGTGAAAAGACGACTGTGCCGAATCGTCTGCAGATGGTACTTGAGAGCGTCGCGGTAAACAGGCTCAAACCGTTCTTCCGAATCTGGAGCGAGAATCATGATACCCATATGAACACGCATAAGGGCCAGAAAAATTGCATAGGCCTCGGGCTCTTCTCCCTCATGGGTATTGGGGAAACAGACAATGCAGCGCTTTCGATCGGAAAATTCCCTGAAACGCTCACAAACCTCCATGCTAGATGATCCCCTTTCTGATGCACTTCTCTTTCAAGAATACCAATATGGTCCAGGATGTTTCAAAAAACTCCTGGCGAATCATTACCCGTTCCTATCCGAAAAAGAGCGCTGACAGGCCTGGCACTATCCTGCACGCCACATGCGCAGGCCCCATAGGGCTTTAAGCACCGGTAATGTTTCTTTTTCTGCCCTGTGCTATGTTAAAATAACACTTGCAGGGCAGGGGAGAGCCGTTGCGCGTATTCTTTGTAGCCTCGGAAATGGCACCTTTTTCCAAAACTGGTGGTCTAGGTGACGTAACGGCTGCCCTCCCAAGGATCCTGCATGCCCTTGGAGCAGATATTCGTGTTCTGGTGCCGCTCTATCAAACCCGTCCCTGGATGGATGGGCTCCAGAAGATCTGTACGGTCCATGTTCCATTCAGCGAAAAAACCGGGGAAATCTGGTCTCTTCGTGATCAGCCCCAAAACTGGTTTCTACACCAGCCCGAGTACTACCAGCGGCCCGGCGGACCTTACCAGGACCCCCACGGCCAGGACTGGCGTGACAATGCCGAGCGTTTTGGCTTTCTGAACCGGGTGGCGGTAGAAATTGCCCAGGGACGGGTGACAGAACTGGATGGATGGCGCCCGGAGATTGTTCATCTCCATGACTGGCAGACAGGGCTTGTTCCCTACCTTCTTTCTCTGGAAGAAAGAGTCGGAGCAAACCGTCCGGCAACTGTCTTCACCATCCACAACCTTGCCTACCAGGGCCGGTGTGATCCGAAAATCTTGCAGCCTCTCCATTTGCCCGAAGAAGATTTTCATCCCGGCGGCACAGAATTGTACGGGAGCTTTTCCTTCCTGAAAGCCGGGCTAGTATACGCCGACCGCCTAACAACTGTCAGTCCCCGCTATGCCCAAGAAATACAGACTTCAGAATCAGGAATGGGGCTGGATGGTCTTTTGCGCCTCAGGTCTGGAGATCTTACCGGCATTCTGAACGGAATAGACACAAGCATCTGGAATCCCGGAGCAGACCCCAACCTCCCTTCCCACTACGATTCCAGCAGTATCACCGGAAAATCCGCCTGCAAGACCCGCCTGCAGTCCATCCTGGGCCTGGATCCTGACTCTGGAATGTTCCTGCTGGGCATGATCAGTCGCCTTGTGGAGCAGAAAGGCTGTGATCTGGTCCTGCAGCTGGTACATGAACTGATGCAAAGGCGTATACAGCTAGTCATCCTGGGCACAGGTGACAGCCATCTCGAGCAGTGGGCCCAGGAGCTGGCTGCGGGATATCCCGGACAGATGGCGGTCAGGATTGCCTTTGATGAAGGTCTTTCCCACCAAATTGAAGCTGGTATAGATGCCTTTCTGATGCCTTCGCGTTTTGAACCCTGTGGCCTGAACCAAATGTATAGCCTTCGCTATGGCAGCCCTCCGGTTGTACACGAGACAGGTGGACTGGCAGATACCGTACGCGATGCAGGGGATGGAACCAAGGATCATGGTAATGGCTTTGTCTTCCGGCCAGCAACAACCGACGCGCTGAGGAGTGCCATCGACCGTGCAGAAGCTTTTTTTAGGCAGCCTGAACAGTGGCTGGGACTGCAGCGCAGAGGGATGTCGGAGGATTACAGCTGGCAGCAGACAGCTCAACAGTACCTGAACCTTTATCAGTCAATGATATCCAGAGATTGACTGCATTTGAAAATATTAACGCGCAAGAACCAGAAAGGAGACATCGGCATGGAAATCTCATTTTATGGAGCAGCGGGAGGAGTCACCGGCTCCTGCCACCATCTGCGCACAAAAAAAACGCAACTTCTGGTGGACTGCGGTGCGTTCCAGGGAGAGCGGGACATGGCCGAGGAAAATGCCGCCGATTTCGGGTTTGACCCATCCAAAATTGACTATCTGCTTCTGACCCATGCCCATCTCGACCACTGTGGGCGAATACCGCTACTGGTCAAACGTGGTTTCCGGGGCGAAATCATTTGTACGTCTGCCACCCGGGATCTGGCACGACTGGTCATGCTTGATTCTGCAGGACTGGCAGTTGAAGAGGCAAAACGGGCAAACCGCCGGGGAATCCGAAAAGGTGAAAAACCCCGCGAGCCTCTCTACGATGTCCAGGATGTTCTAGATGCTATGGACCGCTTTGGACGGCAGCCAGACTACGATGCTCGCTTGGCGCTGTCTGAAGAAATTGCCGTTACTTTCGGGGATGCCGGGCATATTCTGGGTTCAGCGTGGATTCTCCTGGAAATCCGGGAAGAAAGCAGCCTCGCTACCCGGCGGATAGTCTTCTCCGGCGATCTTGGGAATGCAGGGAAACCGATCATCAACCCCCCTACCCCTGCACCAGCCTCCGACATAGTGGTCATGGAAACCACTTATGGAGACCGCCTTCACAAAGCCATGGGGCCGTCAGTATCTGAATTAAGGGATGCCATCCTGGATACCTTGGGCAGGGGAGGAAACGTCATCATTCCAACATTTGCTCTTGAGCGGGCCCAGGATCTGCTGTTTTTTCTCCGGGAACTCATGGAGAAAAGTGAACTGCCTGCGCATCTGCCCGTTTTTCTGGATTCCCCCATGGCCATTTCAGCCACGGAAATTTTCCGCCGTCATCCCGAGTGCTTCAATCGCAGCACCCATGACCTTTTTGCACAAGGCACAGATCCTTTTGGTCTCCCCAACCTGCACTTTACCCGTGACACTTCCGAGTCCATGGGAATTAACCAGATCAAGGGAGGGGCCATCATCATGGCCGGTTCCGGCATGGCCAGCGGTGGACGGGTTACCCATCACCTCCGGCACAATCTATGGCGTACGGATAGCAGTGTGATTTTCGTCGGATATGCAGCCAAAGGGACCCTAGCCCGGCAGATTATTGACGGAAATAAAAAAATACGCATATTTGGTGAGGAAATCCGTGTAACGGCAAGCATTTTTACAATCGGTGGATTTTCAGCACATGCGGATCACGATGAACTGCTAGCCTGGTATGGCAGTACACAAAAGCCCGAACACACTTTCCTAGTCCATGGCGAAAACAATGGCCGCGAAGGAATCGCTAAGATTCTGAGACAAAGAGGACTGACCGTACATTCCCCAGTCATTGGAGAACATTTTTCCCTCTAAAAATATTTGTTATCCTGGAAAAAGAACAGATTTGCACTTTCGGAATCAATAGTACCAAAAGGAGTCAAGCATGGCAGGTCATTTCCCTTTTTCTGGTAAAGCCAACCGTGTCTCGGTCTATGCCTTTTTTGAGGCCCATAACTGGAATCCTGAAGCCCAGGGAAAATACTTCGAGCGCTGGTATGGGTGGACCAAAAATTTTGTTATGAACGACAGTGACCTGAGGGCAGCAAAAGGGGTGCTTTTTGCTGCAGGGCCGTTCCATTTTGGCACGCATGCCGGCTACGATTTCCATCTTCACGGATATGCTATAGCAACCCGGCTTCTGGACCTGGGTGAATTCGTCAAGGGCAATATCCTGCCCAAACTTGATGTGGACGCCCTCCATGCACTGGAACACGAACACCGCATCTGGATTGAGGAGGCCAATTTTGCCGCTGCTGCCCACCCCCGGCCGGAAGTGCCGGAAATCGGCCGTTACCGCCACGTCTAGGAACGGGCTTGGGAGGTAACATTAGCTCCCGTTTATTTTTCGCAGCCATTCTGCAGCAGATATGGCGTTTGCGCCCGTCTACCGGAATAAAAATATGGATGCCGAAAACGTAAGAGAGTGTTTTTCTGCCCTGCGCAGCGCTATCCCCAATCCCAAAACTGAACTTCACTACTCTACCCCATTCCAGCTTCTAGTGGCCGTCGTTCTATCTGCGCAAAGTACCGACAAATCTGTCAACCAATGTACCTCTACGCTGTTTGCGGAAGCACCAGATGCCAGGGGCATGTGGGAACTGGGAGAGGAAGGCATCCGCTCCCATATTCGACGTCTGGGCCTCTTCAACGCAAAGGCTCGACATGTTCACGCCCTTTCCGGGCAGCTGCTCCAGGAATATTCTGGCAACGTTCCAAAGAACCGTGCATCCCTTGAAAAACTTCCCGGTGTAGGCCGGAAAACCGCAAACGTTATCCTCAATACCCTGTTTGGGGAAAAAACTATTGCAGTAGACACACATATTTTTCGTGTTGCCAACCGGACCGGTATGGCGCCCGGGAAAACGCCACTGGAAGTCGAAAAAAAGCTGCTGTCTGTCGTCCCTGCTGAATACGTTATGGACGCACATCACCTACTGATCCTGCATGGCCGCTATACCTGCACCGCTAAAAAACCACACTGCGGAATATGCCCGCTGCAATATTGCTGTGGCTGGCCAGAAAAGAAGATTAGAACCACGGTTTAGGGTAACGCCACAGATAGCCGACATGTAGTTTTAGGCGGCCAGCCAAGGCAGGTAGAAGTTTGGCCAGACCCTTTTTGCATCAGTATGCTGTTAGCAGCACTCCATCCCTTCTGCCTTCACACCTGTAGTGCTGAGGTGTCCACTTGGGTTGGACAGCTAGAAGGGACTTAACGCCTAGTTTTTCCCTTGCAGCTTAGGACACATGCTGTTGTGTGCTTTCAGCGGAGACAGTATTCATGGTCAAGTCATCCGGGACAGAAATGTGGTCTTTTCCTGCTATGCTGTGCGAGGCATTCTCAGATTTCAGCCTTGATCATCCCGCTGTGGTCCGCAGGATTCGGGAATATCGGCATGCTCTGGATTGCCCCATCAGCCGCTCTATTAAGGAGTAAGTATGATCTCCCAGCGCCCGGCCTGCCCGTTTGTCGTGCCATCGCGAATGGTTCTGCGCCATGTGGCGAGGAAGGTAAAGGCACGAAGGTGGCAGCCAACAGCGTGTATTACGCGATAGTTGGCTACGGCTTCAGTGATCGCTGCACCCACCCCAAATCGGCAGGAGGTAAAATCCACGCCAGCATCAGCCACCAGTGTGCAGCGCATTCAGAAAACAGGATTCACTGCTGTTCTTGATGGATACTTGGGTCAAGTCAGATTGCTTTCTACTTTTTGCGCCGCTTCTACCCGAATTGCTCTACGGTCAAGAAAACGCTCTGCAGCATGGATCACTTCAGATTCCGGTTCGCGTAAAATAGTTTCTAGCCACTCCCAGAAATGCCAAAATACGAGGCTCATGGTCGGCAAAGCAAGCGAGATCATTACAAGGCCTGCCATCCGCTGATCATACATGGGGGTCATTCCCCACAGGAAATGCGGAACATGAATCGGGTTCATGCTTGTCTTGGCCCAAAACCAGATGGATCCCATTGCCATCATGACCGTTTCCATCATCCAGACATACCCCATTTTAACAAGCGGGTGACGGAAGCTTGCCCATTTGGGAAATGCATGGAGAGATTGAAGCCAAACTACTATTCCTGTAACAAAGTATGCCGCAGGAAGAAGGGTAAAGACCACAGAACTGTCCAGCCCCTTTTTCATCTGATCGCCCATGCCCCAAAGAACCAACAGCGTGAGCAGCATTGCACCACTCACAAACGGCTGGTGAACAAGCTCAATCAGCTTCCACACTATCCCGCGCTTTTTTTCGTACTGGATAATGGCAAATGGGATTCCTAAAGCGATCAGTGGCGCTGGAATTTCAAAAGGTCCCATAAGTTTCAGGGTGTAAGCTGCCATGGATTGTGGAGCCAGAATGTTGAGGGGTGACTCCCAGAGCAGCAGCATGCTCAGTACGCCCGCCGTAAATGACCAAACCATCCACGGTCGCCATAGAATCAGCTGCTTCTGGTTGGCCTGGTAGCGGTCGTACTGGTAGTAATAATAGGCCAAGGTAGCAATTCCGCCTAGCCATGGAACTGGGTTCCAGTCCCACAGCAGAAACTGCGCCACTGTGGTATGAGCACCACCACCAGCAGCAGCAGCAGCACCATATCCAAACCCACAAAGCAGAATGATAGCCAGTGCCACCGGTATGGCACTCTTCCACCGGCGGGCCAGCCCCATCCACATCCCGTCATACTGCTCAACTGATTTTCCCATGGCCAATAATCTCCTGCCGCGCCTACCCACCGGAAAACGTGCGATTAACGGAAGTACTCCCGGTGATGAAACCGAGCGAAAGTACTATCACAAAATTCATAGGAAGTATTATCTACCGGTTTTTCCCTGATTCCCAGCCCCCCAATTCTTGGCATCAGGCCACTTGGTAGCGGTGACGGGTTCGACCGATAAACGAAATTATTCCTTTTAAACCAAGCTATTAGTTGTCGCACGCGGTAAAATTCTTGACTTTGCAGGAAGCAAGGCTACCGATGGTGTAATTGAAGGTTATAGCGGTACGAAAAGCACCCGGCGGCAAGCTGAAAGCACCGATGGGCAAATTAGCGCACGCGCACTAATACCTTTCAGGACACCACAAGACCCCGCCATAAGGCCGGATAGCAGTATCTATATCAACCCATTCAGTTTTCCGCAGGAGCTGCAAAAGCCTCTTGATATATAGAAAGGGCGGGAACCTTGAACGGATCCCACCCTTTAAAGCCTACAACGTGATCCCCTATGAAGGAGACCTTGGCTGCTGCTGTATTCTGTTTTATTTGACTACAATTTCACCGTTCATGCCAGTTGCGGCGTGGCCAGGAATGGTGCAGATGTAGTGGTAAGTACCGGCCTTAGGCGTCCAGGTGAACGTTGCATAATGAAAAGTACCACCGGCAACCTGGGGGATGAAACCCGTACCAGCAACCGGTGTAATCTTCGGCATAACTGGGAAAGGCGGCTTAAGTGTCGTGATTTGGAAGCTGTGGCTAAAACCCTTGTTAGTGTTGATCACGGTGAAATCGACGGTCGCGCCAGCCGGGATTACGAGTGTCGGATCCTTTTTGTCGTGAACTTCGAAGCTTGGAAACGGGAATCCGGGCAGAACCATTGCAGCAACAACGTGTACAGTCTTGCCACTATACACAACATTCTTGCCGCTAACCTTACCTGAGTCCTCACCAAGCAGCTTTTTTACCTGGCCAGGGTTGGCAGTCTTGTATGTAGTATCAAGAGCAGCTGCATTTGCAGTGCTGATCCCAAATACTGCCCCCATTACCAGAGCGGCTATTCCTGCTGCGCCACGGCCGGCCTTAACAACCATCGGATTGTGCATTTCCATATCCTCTCCTCATACTTCCTTTTACGGTTTCTCTAATTTCGCCGACAGTAGCATTATACACTGTCTGCCTCCCTTACCATGCCTCCGTGCCTACAGGCCCGAAGCGCATGTCCCTTGCGTGCCAATACATACCTGAACCAGCGCACGCAAAATTTTTACTCTACATCAGGTGGTCAATTTTACAGCAAAATAGTAACCGCCCAAGAAGATGACAGACCATATTGCCCAGAGCAGCAGTACAAACCGCCCGTTGGTAGTGCCATCCAGATCTTCATCTACTGTTTCCTGCTGCCCTGCTTCCATACTGCACCTCCAAATCATACCGGGTATCTTTCTACGCTTTCTTCAACCATTCCTGGCTTTGCCGCAATCGGCACAGTCGAAGGATCTCCGCAGAGAACTGCCGTACCCAAGCGCTGATTATGTATGGAAACGCCTCTTTCTCCCTTGGGTGGAGAATCTACATCCTTCGGGCGTTTCCATGCTGCCCTGACTGGCAATCCCTAACAGATTGTCCAGACAGGACCTGCTTTACTCATCGGAAGCTTTGCCGTCCTGAGAGAGTATGCGGAGACGATCCTCTTTCCCTGCCTCTTTCAGAAACCACCAGTAGAAGAAGCTCTGGGACATAATCGGAAACCCAAGAAATCCCATCAGCCACCACCACACGGGCGTGTCGGCACCGGAAGGTACATAAAAAACCATATGGCCCATCATAAACCAACCCTCCTTTCTTAATCCTTTCTTACCCGTGATTACGCCACGTAATAATCCAGGAAAAATCCTACCCAGAGTACGGCCAGCATCAGCCAGTAACTGGTGACGTTATACACCACCCAGCGCTCGCGCTTTGCCCTCTCTGGCGCCCGTTTACCCTTAAGAAAGGATGCCAGTATGGCCAAAGCTGTAAGGGCAAACTGAAGCACAAACCAGATGCCATTGAGATCAAAAACCCCGCCGAAAGGGCTGCCAATGGGCAGCTCTGTCCAGCTATATACAGTTCCGACAATCAACAGGATAGGAGCCAGCATAAGCAGTGCAAGGTTGCCAGTTGCTCCCGTGTCGTCACCAGCATCAAGCCGTTTGCGCGTCATCACCGTCAGCACGATGCTGAGGAGCACAATTACAAGCATTCCTGCACCAAGCCCAGTATTCAGGGCCGCAGGAGCATGCCCGTAACCACCGTACATCCAGCGTTCCATCAGGAACGCAGCAAACAAAATAAAGTTAAACAGCATGAAGAAGACAAACGCTCCTCGCTTGGCCCGCTCAGAGGCGGGGTCCATCAGCGAGGAATATTCGTTACTTTGCGTGGCCATAAACTTGCTACTCCTCTTATCGGCTTTCGCCGGCGCCGGTTTTGTCCCATGCTACTGGGTCGGGGGAACCTTCCGAATAGTCATCGAATCTGTGAACAACTACCGGTTCCATGCCCTCGGGGAATACCTTGTAAGGAGTTGGCGATGCCGTATGCCACTCGAGAGTCTTTGCTCTCCATGGGTTTTCCGGGGCTTTTTTACCGTTCCGCCAGCTGAAGAAAAGATTGGCCAGAGGTATCAGAAAACCAGCCCCCAGCAGGAACGAAGAAATTGAGGAAAAATCATTGATCGGCTGGAGGTAGGGCATATATACCGCAACGCGCCTGTTCATTCCTTCAATGCCCATAATGAAGAACGGGAAGAATGTGCAGTTGAAGAAGATGAAGAACCACCAGGCGTGGAACTTGCCCCAAAACTCGTTGATCATCCGCCCAGTTACCTTCGGGAACCACCAGTACAGCGCAGCCAGCCAGGTAAAGATGACGGTGCCCAGCATTGTGTAGTGGAAGTGTCCCACCACCCAATAGGTGTTGTGCAGCTGCAAGTCCGCTGGCACGTCCGCATTGAAGATACCTGTCAGCCCACCTACAAGGAAGTTGATCATTCCCATCAGAACAAGAAGAACAGCAGCGTTGATCCGTAACCGTCCGCCCCACATTGTGCCGAGAGCAGAGAGATAGACGAACCCTGTTGGCACCGAGACAGTCTCGGTCAATGTCATGAAAATTGGGAAACGTGCTGGGCTTACTGCAGTGAAGTAGTGGTGGACACCAACAAAGGCAGCCACGAGAACAACGCCAAGCAGCCCGGCAATGGCCCAGTTGCGACCAAACAGCGGACGACTTGATGCGGCAGACAGAATTTCCAGCCAGACTGCAAATGCCGGCAAAACAAAAACGTATACTTCAGGATGGAACAGCCACCAAAACTGGTCCATATAGCCCACCGGATGGCCAGTGGCGCCGGTATAGAAGTGCGTCCCCAGAACAAGATCAGACATGTCCATCATGACGCCCGTATAGGTTGCCGGGGCATAGATGGTCAAAAGGATAGCTGCTGCGCAAAGGCCCCAGATAAAGATCGGCACGCGGCCAAGGCTCATTCCCCTAGCCCGCATGTAGACCATAGTTCCGATAATATTGATAGCACCAAGTACCGAACTGGTTAGCAGTGTAGCTGCTGCCAGTCCATACAGGATAATTCCCGTGCCACTGTTCTGTGCCAGCGGCGGGTATCCCCACCATCCCGTCTGGAAACCACCAACCAGCGGGCTCATGAATGTAGCCACAACCGCCGGGGGTACCAGCCACCAGCTCAGGCCCAGAAGTTTCGGGAATACCACATTCCGCACGCCCAGCATCAAGGGGAGAAGGTAGTAGCCTGCCCCTGCAACAATGACTGACGACACCACGGACAGGAGCATCATCAGCCCGTGAATACCGAATGTCATGTTGTAATGTATTTCTGACATCCACCAGCTTGTCGAATCGGGGGTCAGCAGTTCCACCCGAATGGCCATTGCCGCCATTCCAGCAAAGAAGAATGAAATGATATTGAATACCACATACCGGGTTGCCGTGGCCTTCGAGTCAGGGCTGAAGCGGAAATAGCGATCCACCCCAGTCAGCACTGGTGCTTCGGCGCCACCGAAGCCCCGACGGATCCAGCCCTCCCAGATCCCGCTGCCCATAACCCATCCGGTCAGCCCGCCGAGATAGCCAAAAAGTACTGGCGCAGGATCAAACAGCACCTGTCCCATGATTGCGGCCGTAATCCATGCCGCAGCATAGTACCCAATAAAACCCCACAGGGTCGCGCGAACCATCGGAAAGACCATTCCAATATGGAAAGAGCTTTTTTCCGCTACATCGCCCCGCCCTTGCGCCTGCAGTTCTGCAGTTGCCATAAACGTCCTCCTGTTTCTCTCTTGTTCTGTACTTCTGTCGGCAAAGGGCCCTTAGAGCGAGTTGGCCGACGCCCACTGCTTGAACTGGGCCGGCGTAATCACCTTCACCGGAGCACGCATCATCGGGTGCCCATTGCCACAGATCATCGTACACTGTACCCGGATCATCGGATTGGTTGCCGTAGAACCAACAACAGTCGGCGTGATGAACAGGTGGCGCACCTCATTGGGGATAACATCCTTCTTGATACCCCATGCTGGCACCCAGAAGTCATGGATCACGTCCTTGGTCCGCAGCACGAACTCAATGGGCTGGTTCACCGGCACCACCAGCTTGGAAACGTCGCTGATCCCAAGTTTTGGATAGGAGAAGCTCCATTTCCACTGCTGCGCGGTAACATCCACCAGCAGGGCATTTTTGTTGTGCTCCGTCTGCAGCTGCGCACCCCACAGGTCTTCCAAGCCTACCATGCCGGGATAGATCGTGTTGGCAAGGTTGATCGCGATCGAAACAACAAGCCAGGTAATCGCAAATGGTTTCCACGAGCGCCGCTGGTAATATGGGGCTGCCGTATCGTCCATGGACTTGGCACGGAACCGGAAGGCACTATAGATGATTGCTCCGCCCACAAGTGCAAAAATGGCAGAAGTCTGCCATATCAGATAAGTCGTGGCATCACCTGTAACATGGGCCTCTACTGATCCAAGTACAGGCCAGCTTGCTACCATCCACGCAGCCAAGCCCTCGGCAATCACCAGGCCAATAACCCATACCACTACCAGCTCGCCAAAGGCACGCCAGAGATTTTCTTTTGCGTTCATCGCCGTCTCCCCAGACATCAGGCGCCCTGCGCGGGCAGGATTGTCACGTGACCACGCATTCCATTCATGAAGTGTTGACCCGTCTGCAGAAAGCAGCCGTAGTCCCATTTCCCGGGCTTGTTTGGTACTACAAAGGTGAAATGGAACTTCTGTCCACCCTCAAGACTGACTGAAAACGAGGGAATTGGCGAGGTCTGCCCATCGATCGTAACGGGAACATTATCAAAGAAATCGTGCTTCCAGCCCACGGCAAGAGGCTGCCCGGGAAAACCGTTGTTCCGTGTTTCCAGGCCACGTCCCAGAGAAAACTGGTGCGCGATAGGTGGCTGGGACTGGGACCGGTTCATGATGGTCAGAGAAACCTTTTCGCCAACATGCCACACCATGTGGGTTGGTACAAAACGGTAATTGAACTCATTAATTGTAAAATGGTGCACGCCGTCAACCATTTGGCCCGCGGAAGTCGGCAGTGCAACACTGTCCTCCCACTTTACCGCGCCAAAGACGACAGCTGCGCAGACCACGGCACTCACTAGCACCGTAACGGTTCCTTTTGCTGCCATTTCCTCTCTCCTCTACACTACAGCTCTATTTCTCACGGACAATCCCAAGGCCATCCGTACCTTTTCGCCTTCTAGTGAAGGATTATCATACCAATAACACTTTTTATCCAGCCATTGCGTACGATAGCAGTGTTTTTTTCTTTGTCAAACGTTCATAGAAAGCAGACAATATATTAATATTTATTTTTTTGATTATTAGATTATTTTCCATAATGTAAAAATATCTATATTTTCTTATATTAAACGGCCAGATCAGCTCATTCCACTAGTCTATCTGATGTTTTTCAGGGGCATATGGACAGAATGAGATCCCCACAGAACAGCCGCCCCACTCCACTCCCGACCATGCCCCTCAAGGGTACACCGCCCGCCACAGCAGCGTTTTCCGATGGCGCAGCTCAGCTATACATGGTAGTAGCTGCCTCCAGTTGGCCTGCGCCACCCTGCATACCCATGGTGCAGCGGGGCATGGGAGCAGATGGATCACATGTGTTAATGGCACT
Source organism: Acidithiobacillus sp. (assembly GCA_027365525.1). Taxonomy (GTDB): domain Bacteria; phylum Pseudomonadota; class Gammaproteobacteria; order Acidithiobacillales; family Acidithiobacillaceae; genus Igneacidithiobacillus. The sequence goes on along the minus strand of DAHXMJ010000057.1, from coordinate 62,848 downwards.
GCAAAAAGACCCACCGGGTGACAACTCCGTTCTAGGAGGCAACCACGGCGCTAGAAATATTTATTGACTGCACAACTGCCGTTCCCCAACCATAAATCCAAGGAGATGTCATGGTCGCCATCACTATGCTGGGTACAGCATCACCCTTCCCACTAGCTGGCCCACCGAAAGTTCATTATAGCCAAGGAAAGGGCATTCTTTTTGTTGAAAAAAATCTTTATAAAAAACATTCGGATGCAATCTGAATGTTTTTTATAAAGATTCCGGTTTGGCAACACGTCTGTGCGTGCCGCAGCGAGACTGTAGGATCCAGCTTCCATTATTCCATTACGGCAGAACAGAACAAAAAAAACCCCGCCGAAGCGGGATCCAGGAAGCTGAATTTCCTGTCCTTATTTCATCATTGACTTCTTGAACATCCGCTCAACCTTGGCGTTAGCTTCTGTAGCTTTCTGGTTTGCAGCGTTGGCGGTGCTCATGGCCTGGTCAGCAGTGCTCTGTGCGGCATTGGCCTTGCTAAGAGCTTCATTAGCGGTATTCTGGGCATTGTTGGCCTTAGCCAGGGCTTCGTTGGCAGTGGACTGGGCTGTGTTCGCCTTGGCAGCGACCTTTTCCAGCGCAGAGTTGGTAGCACATCCGGCCAGACCCAGGGGAAGAACCAGGGCCGCCACTTTCAATGTGGTGGTGAACTTGCTCATAGCAGTCTCCTTATTGGGTAAGATAACGAGCATCTAAAAGTGTAGTCTGAAACCTCGGTACACCATGCTTCCCCGCACCGGAAATCATCCTTATGGGGTACATAGCACACCGCCCTACTATTTTAGGTCAATATTCTGCCACAACTCAATATGCATCCATGCAAATAAATCAAATAAAGACTACTTTCTGGCAGGAATATTAGCACCCACCAGAAAAATTCCCGCCACAGCTCCAGCCAGACCAGCCTGTGCCATCTCCGCAAGCGGGAGATTTCGTCTGGAAAGGACGCGCATGAACATGGGGAGGTTTAAGCCTGTTATAGCCATAACACATTCTGCCGCCAGCCATTCCTGCAGCAGGTTTGCGGGTGTTGCGCCGTATACGTCATTCAGGATCAACAGGCCTTTCCCTGGCTCCATAGAACGGATTTTCTCCCCCAGGCGGCAGCGGATCTGCTCGATATCCGAATCGGATGAAATTTCCAGCAGACTCACACCTTCCGGCGGAGAGCCGTAAATATGCACCGCAATCTCCCAAAGCGCACTCGCAAAACCGGCATGGGTCAGCAGCAGAATATCGTTCATGGCTTTGGGTGTGACCAGGGCAATTCACGATGATGGACCAGGGTTCTCTGGCCTGGACATGCCAACCTGCCGGCCAGCTGCTCTACCATGTACACGCTGCGGTGCCGCCCACCCGTACATCCTATGGAAACCGTTACATAGTTGCGGTGATCCCGCGCAAAAGATGGCAGCCAGGTAGACAAAAAGTCCTGCAGGCTTTCACATGCCTTTTCCACTTCTGGCATTGCCAAAAAATATTCCTGTACAGCCCTATCTTTTCCTGTCAGATCACGGAGCGCCGGTTCATAATGCGGGTTGGGCAACGCTCGCAGATCGAAAACAAAATCAGAATCGGATGGCACTCCATTCTTGAAAGCAAAAGACTGCAGGAGTAGAACCAGACCTCCATAGTTCCGGGCTACAAGACTCCAGGCCTGCACCTTAATCCGGAGTTCGTGGGCATTGATGCTGGAAGTGTCCAGCCGTCTATCCGCCACTTCTGCCAGCTGCTGCACCATCTCCCGTTCACGGTTGAGCACTGTGCGGAGGGCAACGGCTCCAACGCTCCCACTTCCGGCATCCTCATCAGTTAGGGGGTGACGGCGGCGAGTTTCACTGTAGCGGCGCAGCAGGCTTCCTTCATCCGCTTCCAAAAATAGGATTCTTGGCCGGAGACCATGGCGCGCCTGGAGTTCATCCAGTGCTTTTGGGAATGCCATGAGAAAATTGCGGTTGCGTACATCAATACTGACTGCAGCGAGCAGATGCGTGGGATCAAGCTCCTGCAACTGGCGGCTGAAATCCAGCAGCAGGGGCGCCGGAAGGTTATCGACACAGTAGTAGCCAAGATCTTCCAGCGACTGCAGAACCGTCGTTTTCCCCGATCCGGAAAGGCCACTTACGATGATAAAATCCCGCTGGCTCATAGGGCAGAATTGACTGCCAGACGAAACTGGGCATCGAAATCTGCCAGCATGTCAGTTCCGGATTCCCTCACATAGTGGCGCCGGGCAGCAGCCTCCACAAGAACGGCCAGATTGCGCGCAGGACTCACGGGCAACCGCAGCCGGGCAAAATCGACTCCAAGAATGGAAAAATGGTCGACCTGCCCCTGGAGGCGATCCAGATCCGCCATTTCCATTTCCTGCATGTCGCGAATTTCGATCACTAGGCGGATTCTCTTGGAGTTAACGATGGCAGCCGCACCGAACAGCTCACGAATATTGACAATCCCCAAGCCCCGGACCTCCATGAAATTCTGCAGGGCCGGCGGACAGTGTCCCGTTACAATCTCGGGCGCTTCCCTGACGCAGAGCACACTGTCGTCCGCCACTAGCCGGTGATTCCTGCTAACAAGCTCAAGAGCCAGTTCACTCTTTCCAATACCTGCTTCCCCCTGGAGCAGGATCCCCACTCCAAGGACGTCCACCAGCACCCCGTGAACCAGCTGTTTCGGCGCCAGCACGCCCTGAAGATAGTGCTGCACACGTACCAGAACAGACCGTGCCGGCTGTGGCGTTGCAAAAATGGCTACCTTATGGTTCTCAATCTGCTGCCAGAATCCATCCGCCAGAACCACACCATCTGCCAGAACCAGCAGCTGCAGCCTATCTGTAAGAAAACTGACAAATTCTCCCGGATGCGCATCCAGATAACCAATCTCTGCTGAACCTGCAATCTGGACACGGTGGGCCCGTATGGTGCTGAGAAAGCCAACCAGTGCAGCACCGTTCCCAGGCTCATCTTCCTGCACTTCAGGGCGCAGAATGCATGGCGGATCAGGAAGGCGCAGGCTTTTCCACTCCAGATCTGTCTGGAGTTCTTTCAGGCATCGCTCGCAGGATACTTGCTGTTCCATGTCCCTTTTCTTCCCGGTCTGCTTTGGCTAGACCCAAAATACCAGATCCGGCTCCGCATGATAGCTAGCGTCCTCTCAGGCAGGATCAGGGCTGGGTCAGGATCCGGATAAAAGTCTGGGGATCAGCCGCTGCAAAAAGGTCTTCCCGTGTTTTATCGTCAGATAGACGTGCAGCAACAGCAGAAAGAATCTCCAGATGGTCAGCCATGGCAGAAGCGGGCACCAGAACCGCAATAAAAAGGCGGACGCCATCGCCATCAGGGGCACCAAAAGGTATCGGGCACTTGGTACGCAGTACCGCAATAATGCTCCCCGAAACCCCGTCAAGACGGGCATGGGGGATGGCCACCCCATAGCCAAGTGCGGTCGATCCCTGGGACTCCCTCCCGCGCAGCACCGACTCAATACGGGAAGCCTCTTCACCGCAGATCCGAGACAGGCTGCGGGCGATCAGCGCAAGCGCTGCCCCTGAGTCGGGAACATCCACATCTAGCCGGATGGATTCTGGTACGAGAGGAAGCCTGCGCATAATGGCCTAATCCGCCTCAAGCGCAGCTGCCAAGGCTCCTGGCCGTTCTGCCCGGTGATTCTGGAGTCTGTCTTTGTACTGCCGCACCTGCGACTCAAGCTTGTCTGCAACCAGATCAATGGCTGCATACATGTCTGCATCATGCATCTCAGCATGGAATTCATGCCCGGATGCGTGAACGGTGATTTCCACAACGTTGGATAGTTTCTCATGGGCCAGATGCTTCAATACAACGCGCGCGTTGAGAACCTGATCGAAATAGCGGTCCAGCCGCCCAATTTTTTCATCAACATACTGCTTGATGGCTTCGGTAAGATCCAGGTGCTGCCCAGTAATTTGTACTTGCATGGCAATCTCCTAGCACTGCGGTGAGAACTCCTGAAGGATTGGCTACTGCCTTTCCAGTTTCAGTGTAGCGCCAAGCGCGGGGCAGGAAAAACCCTTTTGGCAGGAAGAGGGTTTTACAGACGTCGGCGCTGGCTGGCAGCCGGTATATTCGCCCCCTCTCGATATTTAGCAACAGTTCGCCGTGCAATCTGGACCCCTTTCTCCGAGAGGATTTTGGCGATTTCTGCATCGCTCAGGGGATGCCGGCTGTCTTCGGACTGGACAAGCTTGAGGATGACTGCCCGGATGGCTGTAGCCGAGGCAGCGCCGCCCGTATCCGTAGCCACATGACTGGAGAAAAAATACTTAAACTCAAAAAGTCCCCTTGGAGTCGTCATGTATTTCTGGTTAGTCACCCGGGAAATGGTTGATTCGTGCATTTCCACAGCTTCTGCAATATCCCTCAGAACCATCGGACGCATGGCCTCAGGACCATGCAAAAAAAACTCGCGCTGCCTTTCCACAATTGCTGTTGCCACCTTCAGAATAGTTTCTTGCCGGCTTTGCAGGCTCTTGATGAACCAGCGGGCTTCGTTGAGCTGATCCTGTATGTAGCGATGGGCAGCATCTTTTCCGCTGGCCATCTCAGCATAGCGGCGGTTTATCCGCAGCCGGGGCATAGCCTCCAGATTGAGTTCAACACGAAGGCGCCTGCCAGACCACCGTACCGTAACATCCGGAATCACATATTCCGGGCTGACCGAACCAATCTCCTCACCCGGTCTTGGATTCAGGCTGCCGATCAGCAGGAGGGCACCCCGCAGGTCCTCTTCATTGACAGCCAGAACCTGCCCCAAACGTGCATAATCATGCTTTGCAAGAAGATCAAGGTGCTCCTCTACAACACGCCGTGCCAAGAGTATCTGGGATGGTTCTCCAGGTATCTGCCGCAGCTGCAGGGAGAGGCACTCCCCCAAACCACGCGCACCCACCCCTGGAGGATCAAAATCCTGTACATCCTGGAGGACCGCTTCCACACGATCTGCCGGCACTTCAAGAATATCGGCAAATTCTTCTACCGAACCTGCCAGATAGCCACTTTCATCTATGGCATCAATAATCATTTCTGCGATAGCCCGGTCTTCCGCACTGAAGGGGGTAAGATCGGCCTGCCAGCGAAGATAGTCTTGGAGGGTCTGTTCCCGGCTGTTGCGTGCCTCAAAATCTGGAAGATCTTCGTCTGCTCCCGGCTGGGCTATGGCTCCCGCACTGCCCAAGTCAAAAACATCCTCCCACTGACTGTCTACCGGCAGATCTTCGGGCAGGGCAGTTCCGGTATCCGGCTCCAGTTCCAGCTGTCTGTCCGTATCTGTACCAGCAGCAGATAGTGGCTCCGCATCACCCCCATGTTCCTCACCGTTCTCTTCATCAAGAAGGGGATTGCTTTCCAGCATTCCTTGCACTTCCTGACGGAGCTCCAGAGTCGACAGCTGCAGAAGACGGATCGCCTGCTGCAGCTGGGGCGTCATGGCCAGATGCTGGCCGAGTTTGAGTTCCAGTCCCTGTTTCATAATGTTGGTTAAATCTTGAACTGCTCTCCAAGATAGACTTCCCGCACCAGGGGATTGTCGACAATTTCTTGCGGGGTACCAGCCGTCAGCACCCCTCCGTCGTGTAGTATATAGGCACGCTCACAAATTCCGAGGGTTTCCCGGACATTATGGTCAGTGATAAGGATGCCGATGCCCCGTTCACAGAGCCCCCGAATGAGATGCTGGATTTCCAGAACAGAAATGGGATCAATTCCTGCGAAGGGTTCGTCCAATAGAATGAAACGGGGATTCATTGAAAGCGCCCTGGCAATTTCTACACGCCGCCGCTCGCCACCAGAAAGACTATGTCCCCGGGTATCACGGAGCCCCTGCAGGTGAAGCTCGGCAAGAAGCTGCTCCAGACGCTCCACCCGTGCCTCGTGGCCAAGCGGAAGCTGCTCCAGTACCGCAAGAATGTTGTCCGCCGCACTCAACTGGCGGAACACGGAAGGTTCCTGCGGAAGATAGCCCAGCCCCATGCGCGCCCGCTGGTGCATTGGCAGACGGGTGACATCCTGTCCATCCAGAAAAATGTGGCCATTATCCGGGCGTACCAGACCTACCATCATGTAGAAAGTTGTGGTTTTTCCAGCGCCATTGGGCCCCAGCAGCCCGACAACCTCTCCCGCCCTGACTTCAACCGAAACATCATGAACCACCATGCGCCGCCGGTATTTTTTTGAGAGGGAATGGGCATTAAGAAATGAGGTCATGACCGGGCAGGTGCAGATACCAAATGGTTGGCTGCGGCCGGGTAGAATATCGAACGGACTTTCTGCCCTGCAGAAGCATTAACCTGTGTCTGCTGGCTATGGAGAAGATATATAACTTCTTTCCCGCTAACTTCATTCTTTTTTTGCCATAAATGGGCATTGCCACGGAGAACAAGCATCCCTGAACCAGGGCGATAGATAAGCATGTCTCCATAGCCGTGGCGGCCTGCGCTTGACATGGTCAGCGCTACCGGTGACCCGGTCGCCACAGCCTGCTGTACTTTGCCCCTCACAGCATCAATCGTCAGCTTCGCCGCATGAATCACCAGATCTCCCTGTGTCATCACCACATGGCCAGTATATACGGCCTGCTGGGTAGGTCGGTTCTGTGCGTATAAATGGTCGGCGGTGATATGAATGGCTCCCCGCCCCAGCTTTTCCTTGGCAGGGGGTACCGCCCAGACAGCGGTCGGCAGCAGGGCAGCCAGCACTCCCGCCGCCACCCGCCAGCGAACCCGCCTATTGAACATAACGCCCGTGCACATCTTTCTCTATCCTGACCTGCCGCGTTTTCACCGATGCCCAAAATCCCACCCCCTGCAGCCGGCTGGAACCATGACTCAGATGCACGGGATCCTGCGTCTGGATGATACCTGTAGCAGGAATATACTCGAGTTTCCGGGTCCGCAAGATACTGTCCGGCTGGAGCACGGCAACCACGTTCCCCCTAAGAATCACCTGCCGGTCTCCATCAACCAAGAGGGCATGCTGGCCCTGAAGCTCCAGACCGCCTCCAGTACGAAAGCGCTGCAGACGTACCTGTTCCAGCACCGTCCTGTTGCCACCCGGCTCATGGTAGGCTGTCCCTGCAGTCGCCTCGAGCTCCAGATGTCCATTGGAACCATATTCCTGGAGGACAACGTCACTGGCCGCCTGATCGCCCCGATGGATAGCCCCCTGCCAGTCCACATGAACCGTTTCAAGCGGGTGGCTGGGCCATGTGGACCACAACCCGGCAATTGCCAGAATCACCACAAAAAAAAATGCTGGTGAGGGCCAACCCGGCTTCATGGGCGTCCATCCAGGCATCGGCGGATGACAGCCTCCCAGTGGCCCTGTCCACGCAGGATCAGCTCACTCAGCTCCCGCACGGCTCCCTTCCCTCCACCAAGACGACTTTGCCAATGGACTCTTGAAACCACCTCCTCATGGGCATCGGCCGGTGCTGTAGCGAATCCAACTCGGCCAAGAACTGACAGGTCAACCAGATCGTCCCCCATGTAAGCAACCGCACCATCTTCCAGACCCATAGCGAGCTTCAGTTCTGTATAGGCCACCAGTTTGTCCAGACTGCCCTGGTAGACCCTCCGGATTCCCAGATCCTGGGCGCGGTGGGCAACAGCCGGCGAGTAACGGGCAGTGATCAGCGCAACCTCAAGCCCGGCATCCTGAAGGAGACGGATACCATGACCATCGCGCACATGGAACATCTTGCTTTCCTGGCCATCAGAACTGAAATGCAGCTGCCCATCTGTAAGAACACCGTCCACATCCAAAATCACCAGGCGTATCCGGGAAATACGAAGGTTTAGCACTAGATTCATGCAATGCCTGCCTGCAAAAGATCATGCATGCTAATAGCCCCCACCAGATGGTTCTCGTGATCCGTAACCAGCAGTACTCCGATCCGATGTTCCTCCATCTGTGCCAGAGCCACAGCTGCAAGGGTGTCAGCGCTGATGGTACGGGCCTGACGGTGATAGAACTGTTCCATCGGAAAATTCCAGATTTCCTGCCTCCGAGAAAAAGCCCGGCGCAAATCTCCATCAGTAAAGATGCCTAGAAGGCGGTTTTCCATATCCACTACCGCAGTCATGCCCATCCCTTTCCCGCTCATTTCCAGGATAGCTTCATGCAGCAAAGTTTCCGGCCGGACGCATGGGAGGCGGCCACCTGAATGCATAAGATCCTGCACCCGTAGCAGCAGCTTTTTCCCAAGGCTTCCTCCCGGATGGGAAAATGCGAAATCGTCTGCAGAGAAACCCCGGGCCCGCAGCAGTGCCATGGCCAGCGCATCGCCCAAGGCCAGTGCCGCAGTCGTGGATGCAGTAGGTGCCAGATTTAAGGGACAGGCTTCCCGCTCTACCCTGCAGTCCAGATGCACATCCGCCATACGGGCCAGCGTCGAGCGGATATTGCCTGTCATCGCAACCAGCGGAACCCCCATACGCTTCACTACCGGCAGAATGGCAAGCAGTTCTCCTGTTTCCCCAGAATTCGACAGGGCAAGCAGGATATCCTGGCGGGTCAGCATCCCCAAATCGCCATGGCTTCCCTCGGCTGGGTGCAGAAAGAGCGCCGGGCTACCAGTACTGGCCAGGGTAGAAGCGATTTTTTTTGCTATGATTCCGGATTTTCCCATACCGCTGACAACAATCCTTCCAGTGCACCGCAGCAGGAGCTCACAAGCTTGGACAAAATCCAGGCCCAGCCGGTCGGCCAGCGATACTAGCGCTTCAGTTTCGAGACGGAGGGTTTCCAGCCCTGTCTCCAGCAGAAGGGCACTGTCACAGGCAGGTTCCCGGGCAGTCTGGCTATCCAAGTTCTGCATCCTGTTCCTGCTGCAGGGCCTCATATACCTTATGGCAATGGGGGTGCTCTGCCATTACCCGGTCTACATTGTCGAAGGTGGACTGCTGGAGCAGTTTCCAGCATTTGATGTTTTCACGAGCCAAAGCTTCTGGATGTTTCCGGTACCATGCGACACTACCTTTCCCTGTCCACAAAAGCATCTGGGGATGGTCAGACCAGAACAGCAGCACAAAAAGCCCTACGGCTCCCACAATCACCAGTCCATAGAGAATTTTCATATTTTCAGGTCGGCTGCCAGTTCCACTAAAGCTACACTTCCTCATTGTACTGCTGGTTGAGCAGAGTCACGAGACGCCCTTCCCGCAGGATCAGATCTTCCTGCAAAGCGCCGGAGAGAGTATCCCACAATGCCTCTAGTGTAGCGAGAGACCCCCCTCCTTCCAGGCTGGCCATGCTTTCCGCAACACGCTCCATGGCTTCGTGCAGATGAAGAGCACTGGCAAGGCAGTTCTTGACGCGTTCACGGGGATGGGGGATCCATTTGCGATTGCTGCCATAGGAACGAAGTTTTTCTCCAAAATCCAAAATGCGCCTCCGCAATCGGCTCACCGACCCAATCTGGTGGCTCCGGATTTCCCCCCAAAGGGCCATTTCCATCAATTGCACCCATTGTGTGCGCCAAAAATCCACTTTCCCTGCGTCTGGTGTTACCAGACCGTCAACCAGCTCTTCATCAAATGGCATCGCCAGCTCCACAGCCTGCCCGGACATGCGCCAGCCGTTCCCGGGTTCCCACATCAAACCAGCGACCAGAATATGGCAGGGCTGTCAGCCGTCTTTCCTCAATCCACCGCCCAAGCCATGGCGCCAGTTTTGACCGTCCGGGAAGAAAAGAGCGGAAGCAGGCCCCTGAGAACCTAGCGATACCCGCATAGGTATAAGTATGCCCATCCTGGGCAGGGGGTACCACCAGGCTGTTCTCGATCGAAAAATCCCCATTGGGGTGGTGGGGCGGATTGGGGACCAAAACCAGGGCGGCACCAGACGGCAGATCTACAAGCCGACGCCAAGGGAAATCCGTATACACATCCCCGTTTACCAGGATAAAGGGATCCTCTCCCAGATATTTCAGGGCCTCAACAATAGCGCCCCCCGTCTCCAGGCAGCCACGGCGTTCATCACTGTACTCCAAGGCCATTCCCGACCACTGGCATCCAAGGCGGGCCGGCAGCTGCTCTCCCAGATGTCCGATGTTGATAACTACCCGTTCTATGCCTGCATCGGCAAGTCCATCCAGATGGTGGGCGATCAGCGGACGTCCGCCCACGCTCACCAAGGGCTTCGGCAGAAAATCCGAGAGAGGCCGCAGTCGCTCCCCCCGCCCGGCCGCAAGAATCATGGCCTGCCGGACGGGGCCCACGCCAAAAACCTTTTCTGTAGACCGTCCCATTGGGGGTCATTTTCCAAGCCCTCCATAAGATACCCCCAGAAACGGGGAAGCAGGTCAAGATAGCTTGTCCTGCCATCCCGATAGGCCAGCCGACTGAAAATTCCCAGAATCTTGAGATTTCTCTGCAGCGCCATACGCCACACCTGAAGCTGAAAATCACTGGGGGCAGGAGGTTTGGCCCCTAACCGTTCCAGCCCATTGTGAAACCAGGAAATCCATGTATCACGCCGCCCTTTTCCCCAGTCCCAGTAACGGTCCCACAAGAGTGATGCCAAGTCGTATGTCCAAGGACCAGACACGGCATCCTGGAAATCGATCATGGCCAAGGCGTCACGTGAAGGCAGAAACAGGAGATTGCGTGCATGAAAGTCCCTATGCACCCATACCTTGGGCTGCCTGAGGGCACTGTCAGCCAGCCCGGCAAACAACCCCTCCAGCATCCCTTGAACAGAAAGGTCAATTTTCAGGCCAAGATGGCAACGGAGATACCAGTGGGGAAACAGCTGCATCTCCCTGTGGAGCAGATCAGCTCCATATGCCGAAAAAAAAGGGCGAGTATTGCAGCCCCTGCCAGCAGTCTGCAGTTTCAGGATCAGTTCCATTGCCTTATGAAGCTGAACATCAGCATTGTCCGCGTTGTCCAGACAGGACTTCAGGTCCTCCCGCCCCAAGTCTTCCAGCAACATGAAACCATGGGCTACAGAGGCAGCATGGATACGGGGGACAGGCAGCCCTACCCTCGCAAACCGGTAGGCAACCCGTAAGAAGGGCAGGATTTCCTCTCCGTCAGGGACATGGGCAAGCAGAAGATTCTGCCCCAACCGCCAGTAGCGGCGCGCACTGGCATCCCCAGGGACGGGGGACAGGGATCTTCTCTCTCCTACCCCCAGGTTCTGGAGCCAGATAGAGGCCCCACAGGGCAGTCCTTCCTCATGCAGAAGGGGGTCTGGAAACAATTGCGACATGGAAGCATTCTGTGCGATTTTAGACCGCTATGCATAGCCCCAGAAACCAACCGAGCACCGCCTTCCGGGAACTCCAGCCCCTCCGGCGCGCTTTCCCGATATCCAGCCTGTGGTGGTTTGCAGCGGCCGCAATAGTAGCAGCCCATGAGCCTGTCTGGGCTGCTGGTCAGCAGGGCAAACCAAATCCTATCACCCTGTACGCTGACCAGATCCATGGACTGGGCAGCGGCAAATGGACAGCCAACGGCAATGTCGAGGTACTCTATGGAAACCGGCGCCTGTATGCTGACGAAATTCATTATGACCAGAAAAAGGACGAAATTATCGCCTTGGGGCATGTACGCCTTGTCAGTCGGGCACTGGTCACCGCGGCGCCTGAGGCAAGACTCAAAATGCGGGCCAATCAGGCAATCGTCTTCCACCCCCGATATCTCCTCCCCGACCGGGGCGGGTTCGGCCATGCCCAGACAGGCGAAGAATTTTCACGCGGGCAGTACCGCCTGGATGAGGCCTGTTACACGACCTGTCACGGGAAAGTGCCTGCATGGCAGCTGTGGACAGAACGGCTGTACCTGAATCAGAAAACGCAATACATCACGACCCAAAATACCACACTGCATATTTTTGGTCTCCCCGTCCTCTGGCTGCCCTACCTGAGTTTCCCACTGAATCGCCATTCCGGTTTTCTGCCCCCAATTATTAGCAGTTCCACCATCAATGGCTTCAATCTGGGCATTCCGTACTATTTTGATATTGCTTCCAACCTGGACGACACACTGACCATCTCCGGATTCACAAAACGGGGGGTTATGGTGCAGAACGAGTTCCGGTATCTGGAACCAGACTATTCCGGAAAATTTTTTCTGGATCTGCTGCCGAGTGACCAGCTGACGCGGACCACAGTCTGGGCAGTTTCCTGGCAGCACCAGCAGAATCTTGGAGACGGGGTAAGTCTTGGCATTGATTATAACCGGGTCAGCTACAGCAATTTTTTATCCGATTTCGCTGGCACTGCCGGCTTCAGCGAAGGATACGCCGGCGGAATTGGAAACATTCCCTACCTGACCTCAACTGCAGGCCTCTATTATGGTAACCGGCACCTGCAGGCAGGGGCCGTCCTGCAGGGATATCAGGAGCTGCTTCCCGGAAACACGGCTCCCTATTCCCAGCTGCCATATCTGTTCGCCAATGGCTACTGGCGGCTGGGCTCCCGCGGGTATCTGGATTGGCGGAGCGACTTCAACTATTTCTACGCATCTTCCGGCCCCATGGGCCAGCGGCTGGATCTTACTCCAACCGTGGGGTGGAAATTCAGCCGCGCTTGGGGCTTCCTGGAACCCCAAGCCCGAATTTACTATAGCCACTACCAGATCCAGCGCAATGGAAGCAGCTACAGTCGTGCCATCGACCGAACCCTGCCCGCCATGAGTATTCTGGGAGCACTAAACTTCATCCGCTACGGCAGCCGGGGCGGGAGCGTCCGAATCCAGCCAATATTCAAATATCTTTATATCCCCCTGAAATCCCAGAACAACATCCCCCTCTTCGACACCAGCCAGCCCTACCAGAATTTTCTGTCCATATTCACAGACAACAGCCTGTATGACGGTGCAGACCGCATTAATTCGGCCAACCAGCTGGCGTACGGCCTAAAAGGAGCAGGATATGACAGCCGCGGCCGGGAGATCTGGGAGGCCGCGATAGGGCAGATCCACCATTTCAACCGCTACCAGATCAGTCTTGCGGGCAGCATCGTACCCCAGACTTCCCGGTCCAGCTATTTCTGGCAGGCAACGTACGCTCCCGCAGCCAGTTTCCAGTTTGCTGCCGGCTCTGAAACCTCTGCAAACTGGAAACACCTTGAACGCCTGGATTTCCGTGCCCAATGGTTCCCCGCCAAGGGAGATGTTCTCAATCTGGATTACCGGTATACGCACGGATTTGTGGATCAGGCAGGAATATCTGCAGGTTTCCCCATATTCCGAAACTGGCGTGTACTCGGAAGCTACCAGTATGACGTGACAGACGACAAGCCTCTGGAGGAGCTGGCGGGGATAGGCTATGATGGGGGCTGTTGGTCCACCCAGCTTCTGATGTATCACCAGATCCTGCTCGGCGGCCAGTCCAATAATGCGGTATACCTGGAAATTGTGTTGCGCGGCCTGACCAGCGTGGGAAACAGCTCCAGTAGCATCCTCAACCAGTACGTGCCCGGCGCCAGCATGGAGTTTTAATGTCTTATCCTCGCCGTTCATTTCTTTTCCTAGGTCTGATGACCTGGGCACTCTCAGCCTGTGGTGGAACCCCTTTCGTCGAGCGCAATTCACTGCTCTCTCCCCAGATCACGAAAAAAACCACTGCAGTATTTTCCGAGCAGTCCACGCAGGCTCCGGTTTCGGCACAGCTACCAGAAAATCTGGAATATCTCGACCGGGTCGTGGCCATAGTCAATGGCAGCATCATCACTTCCATCCAGCTGGACCATCAGGTAGCTGCCATCCGGGCCAGACTCCAGCAGCAGGAACCCGGGCAGATGCCACCCGATAGCGCACTCCGTCGGCAGGTCCTGCAGCAGATGATACTTCAGGATATCGAAATCCAGCTGGCCCAGCGTGCAGGCATCAAGGCCAGTTCTGCGGCCCTGAACCAGGCAGTCGCCAACATTGCGCACGCCAACAATCTTACCCCCGGCCAGCTGCGCGAGGCCCTGGTCAGCCAAGGCCAGTCCTGGAAACATTTCAAGAAAGATCTCAGGAACCATATCCTGGTAGACCGCCTCATGCAGCAGGAAGTCGAAAGCCGGATCCACCTGGATCCCGGAGAAATCAAGACCTTTTCGCGCCAGCTCAAGACAATAGGGGGGGTAAGTTTCAATCTGCAACAGATTTTTGTCGCTCTGCCACCCACCCCTACTCCAGAGGCGTTGAGCAGTGCCCGCGCGGCGGTAGACCAGATCCGGAACCGTCTTGTGGCTGGTGCCAGCTTCAGCCGGCTGGCTACCGAGACTGGAGGCAGCCAGGACGCCCTGCAGGGAGGCCACTTAGGCTGGGTCAAGGCTGCACAGCTTACTCGGACCATAAGTCAGACGCTGCTCACCCTGAAGCCTGGGCAGATCAGCCCCATTATCCCCAGCGCCGACGGTTTTCATATTTTTAAGGTGTTGGATGTAAGGCATGAGCAGCCCATGGTTACCGAGGTCAAGGCTGCAATGATTCTTCTGCACGCTGCAGGTGGTCTCCAGCTGCAGGAAGCGGAAACACGGGCCTCAGAAATCGAGTCTTCCCTAGGAAATGGCACTCCGTTTCCAGAACTGGCGCGAAGCTACAGCCAGGATCCTCATACTGCAGCAAAAGGCGGTGAACTGGGATGGGTGCAGCCAGGCCGTCTGCCAGATATTCTGGAGCGCACACTGCTTGGTCTCCATGCAGGCGCCATCAGCAGCCCCGTCCGGACCGGCAATGCTATATATATCCTCCAGTCCCAGGGCCAGCGCCAAGTACCAGTGAATGATGCCCAGATCCTTGCTGTTGCAAGGATCCAGCTTTTCAACCGCATTGCGCACCAGCGCATGCAGGAGTGGCAGCGCCGCATAAGGGATAGCGCCTATGTAGAAATTCTCGACCCGGCGCTGCGCACCCGGAATGCCTGAAGGAGATTTTGACCAGAATCAGGATTTTCCCGGGTTCCCTGTCGCACCGGGCCATGCAGCCGTCCATCCTGCCCCCAGCAATTTTCTGCTGACGCCAACTCTTACCCTTTTCCACAAGGAAGTTCTCAGGTTCGCCCGGGTCTGGCTGCAGACCATTGCAGCCCCGCTGGTCACTACAATGCTTTACCTGCTGGTTTTTGGTCATGCACTGGGCGGGAAGGTGTCCGTTTACCCGGGAGTCAGCTATACCACTTTTATCGTGCCCGGCCTGATGATGATGTCGGTGCTGCAAAACGCCTTCGCCAACAGTTCATCCAGCCTTATCCAGTCCAAGGTAACCGGCAATATCATTTTTGTTTTACTAAGCCCTCTGCAACCTGCAGAAATTTTCGTGGCCATGACCGCCGCTTCCATTGTGCGTGGCGCCGCAGTTGGCATTACCATTCTGGCCCTTGCCTGCCTCTACCTGCACATCCCGCTGGCCCACCCCATATGGATTCTGACTTTTACCGTTCTTGGAACGGGAGGAATGGGTGCGCTCGGTATCGTGGCAGGTCTTTGGGCCGAAAAATTTGACCAGATCGCCGGATTCCAGAATTTTATCATCATGCCCCTGACATTTTTGGCGGGTGTTTTCTATTCTGTCCAGTCACTTCCGGTTTTCTGGCGCCACCTGTCCTTGTTTAACCCCTTTTTTTATGTCATTGATGGATTCCGTTACGGTTTTTTTTCAGCTGCCGGCATTCCCATATGGGAAAGCCTCCTAGTCACATCCGCCTTTTTCCTTTTCTCTGGGGGACTGGCCTTGTGGCTTCTGGAGCGGGGCTACAAACTCCGCTCTTGAAGGGCGGGAAGATCACAGCGGTTTTTTTTTGAGGTACAATAATAAACATGATGAATGCCCAGACTATCCGTCAGCTGATTGAGACCGGTCTTCCCGGCGCCAAAGTCGAGGTTTTCGGCGAGGATGGCGCCCATTTTGAAGCCGTGGTAATTGCTCCCCAGTTCAGAGGCTGCACACTGGTAAAGCGGCACCAGCTGGTATACGCCTGTCTTGGAGGCCGCATGGGGCAAGAAATCCATGCGCTGCAGCTGACCCGGACCCTAGCCCCGGAAGAAGCCCATGGACAACCATAAAAATCGCGCCACCATCCGCTGACTGGGGTTCACACCTTTTCCACTGCCAAACAGAGGTTAATCATGGCCGACATACAAGATATCATCCGTGATCAGGTCCAAAAGCACTCCATCGTCCTTTACATGAAGGGAAATCCCCGTGCCCCCCAATGCGGTTTTTCTGCCCGCGCAATCCAGCTGCTGCAGCAGGCGGGAGCGGAGGATCTTTTTACTGTGGATGTACTGGCTGATCCCCAGATACGGGATGGCATCAAAAAGTTTGCCAACTGGCCGACCATCCCCCAGCTTTACATAAACGGGGAATTTGTCGGCGGATCTGACATAATGGCTGACCTCTTCCAGCAGGGTGAACTGCAGAAGCTGGTAAGCAGGGCAAAGACTCCACAAGGCTGATCCTGCAAAGTGGACAAACTGCTCCTGCGCGGTAACGGTCCCCTCCGTGGAGAGCTGCGAATTTCGGGTGCCAAAAATGCCGCACTTCCCTGTCTTGCAGCCACCCTCCTGGCCCGGGACCCAGTCATTCTGCGGAATATTCCCCATCTTCGGGACATTACTACCACCCTTGAACTGTTAAGCAGTGTAGGCGCAAGGATACTGGTGGATGAGCAGCTGGGGATCCAGGTGGATCCCCGTCCCGTCCATTCACTGGTTGCTCCCTACGATCTGGTCAGGACCATGCGCGCATCCATCCTGGTGCTGGGTCCGCTGCTGGCCCGGCATGGTGCAGCGGAAGTCAGTCTGCCTGGAGGGTGTGCCATTGGCAGCCGTCCAGTAAATGTGCACCTGAGCGGCCTTGAGGCACTTGGTGCCGAAATTTCCCTGGAAGAAGGTTTTGTCAAGGCAAAGGCAGCCCGCCTCAGGGGGACCCGGATTGTCATGGAGATGGTTTCGGTTACTGGTACCGAAAATCTCCTGATGGCTGCCACCCTCGCCGAGGGAAAAACCATCATCGAGAATGCTGCCAGGGAGCCGGAAGTAGTAGACTTGGCACAATGTCTTACTGCTATGGGTGCGCGCATTTCTGGTGCCGGCACATCCGTCATTGAAGTTGAAGGAGTGGACGCGCTGCATGGTGCTGAACACCATGTCCTGCCAGACCGCATTGAAACTGGTACCTATCTGGTAGCTACCGCCATGACAGGGGGGGATGTAATGCTGCGGCGTACCAGTGCAAAATTCCTGGAGAGTGTCATTCTCAAACTCCGGGAAGCGGGCAGCGAAATTCTGGAAGACGGGGACGGTTTGCGTATATGCATGAAGCGCCGGCCTGCTGGAGTAGATATCCGGACCGCTCCCTATCCGGCTTTTCCTACCGACATGCAGGCACAGTTCATGGCCATGAACTGCATTGCCGAAGGAAGCGCGATGGTTACAGAAACCATTTTCGAGAACCGGTTCATGCATGTCTCGGAACTGCAGCGTCTTGGAGCGCATATCAGTATTGACGGAAAAACAGCCATCATCCGCGGAATTCCCAGACTTCGGGGAGCGCCGGTCATGGCTACAGACCTACGGGCTTCCGCTTCGCTGGTTCTGGCAGGACTGGTAGCAGAAGGGGAAACCCTGATAGACCGCATCTACCATCTGGACCGTGGATACGAAGTTATTGAGGAAAAACTCAGTGCTCTGGGGGCTGATATCCAGAGAGTACGTACAAGCCGGAGTGTGGCATGACCGACACCATCACGATTGCCTTGTCCAAGGGACGGATCCTAGAAGAAAGCCTGCCCCTTTTTGCTAATGCAGGGATCCGTCTGACAGAGGATCCTGCAAGGTCACGCAAGCTGATCCTTCCCAGCAATGAACCAGAAGTGCGCTTTCTGGTGATCCGTGCCAGCGATGTACCCACCTACGTCAGCTGGGGAGCGGCTGATCTGGGAGTGGCCGGAAAAGATGTACTCCTTGAGCAGGAAAATATGGACCTGTATGAACCCTTGGACCTGAAAATCGGGGTCTGCAGAATGTCGGTAGCAGAACCCGTGACCCTTGCCGCCCGTGATCGCCCTGAAAGCTGGGAACGGGTTCGTATTGCCACCAAATATCCTCGTATTACCAGGGGATTTTTCCAGGCAAGAGGAATACAGACAGAAATCATCAAACTGTACGGCAGCATGGAGCTGGCGCCTCTTGTAGGCCTCGCTGACCGGATTGTGGATCTCGTCTCTACGGGCAGGACCCTGCAGGAGAACGGTCTGGCAGAGGTGGAACAGATCATGTCCATTTCAAGCCGGCTGGTCGTGAACCGCGCTGCCATGAAGCGCAAACGCCAGCGTATTGAACAGATCATCGGACAACTAGAGGCGCAAATCCCTGCATGAAACGTCTTGACAGCCGCGAATCCGGATTTGCTGAGGCACTTGGCTCCCTCCATGGCTGGGAAGCCGGCAGCGATATGGGGGTAGAACAGAGGGTCCGCGAAATCATTGAAGCTGTGCGCCAGAGGGGGGATGCTGCCCTTCTCGAATACACGCTTCGTTTCGACCATCTGGAAGTACCGCAGGAAAACGGCCTGGAAATCTCCAGAAAGCAGTGCGATGCTGCCCTCAAAGCCTTGCCGGAAGCTGGAAGGCTGGCCCTCTACGAAGCCGCTGAACGGATCCGTGCATACCATGTACACCAGAAGCAGGAATCCTGGCAGTTCCGGGAACCCGATGGCACGGTTCTCGGCCAGCGGGTCCTACCTCTCCAGAGCGCCGGACTCTATGTTCCTGGAGGAAAGGCCGCCTATCCAAGCTCGGTACTGATGAATGCCATCCCCGCCCAGGTAGCCGGGGTCGAAGAAATCATCATGACAGTCCCCACCCCGCACGGAGAAATCAATCCTTGGGTGCTTGCCGCAGCCTCCGTAGCCGGTGTAAGCCGCGTATTCCGCGTTGGCGGTGCCCAGGCGATTGCGGCAATGGCTTACGGTACACAGACCATTCCGGCAGTAGACAAGATTGTCGGGCCAGGCAATATTTACGTTGCAACGGCCAAACGGATGGTGTTTGGCCGGGTAGGCATCGACATGATTGCCGGTCCCAGTGAAATTCTGGTGCTCAGTGATGGAAGTGCGCCTGCCGAGTGGCTGGCCTGGGACCTGCTCTCCCAGGCAGAACACGATGAGCTTGCCCAGAGCATTTTTATTTCCTGGGATGCTGCCCACCTGGATAAGGTAGAATCTGCAGTTGCGCAGGCCCTGGAAACGCTGGATCGCGCACCTATCGCCCGGGAAAGCTGGTCTAACAGAGGGGTTATGATTCTAGTCCAAGACCCCTCTGAGGCGTGCCAGATCGTGGACCAGATAGCCCCAGAGCATCTAGAACTGGCTGTAGCTGATCCAGATACATACCTCCCCGCCATCCACAATGCCGGTGCCATTTTCATGGGCATCCACAGCTGTGAAGCCCTTGGTGATTATGTCGCTGGCCCCAACCATGTTCTGCCGACCGGAGGCAGTGCCAGATTCTCCTCACCACTCGGCGTGTATGATTTCGTCAAACGCAGCAGCCTGATATGGGCCAGTCCGGCAGGAGCCAGCACTCTTGGCTACCTTGCAGAAATCCTGGCCAGGGGTGAAGGTCTGACTGCCCATGCCCATTCAGCGGCTGCCCGTATTGGATAAGGAAACCATGAAGGATCTGGATTCCACCATCAGGATGCTGCAGGGCCGCCTGCTCCGCCCTGAGCTGCTCCAAGGCGCTGCGTACTCTGTCCCACGGAGTGAGGGACTGGTCAAGCTGGATTCCATGGAAAATCCCTATGACCTGCCGGATGAGATGCGCTGGAAATGGCTGGAAAGCCTTTCCGAGGCCAAGCTCAACCGCTATCCAGATGCGCACCCGGATCTGCTGTTGGAGCAGATCAAACTGCACGGGGACATTCCTCCCGAGATGGGACTGGTCCTGGGCAACGGTTCCGACGAACTTATCCAAATTCTCGTTGCTGCTGTCGCTGGAACTGGCAAGCCAATCCTCGCGGCGGAACCTTCTTTTACCATGTACCGTCTCCTAGCTGGTCACCTGGGTTTACCTTTTGTCGGGGTTCCCCTGGACAGTGACCTTCGGCTGGACCGCACTGCTTTCATCGAGGCCATGAAAAATTGCAGTCCATCCATCGTTTTTCTGGACTGGCCAAACAATCCCAGTGGCCGGCTCTTTCCGGCAGAAGATTTGGAAGCGATTATCGAGGCAGCCCCTGGTCTGGTAGTCGTCGACGAAGCCTACCATGCCTTCAGCCAGCAAACTTTTGCTAGCCGCCTGGGACAGTATCCCAACCTGCTACTTCTGCGTACCCTGTCCAAAGAGGGTCTGGCAGGTCTGCGCCTGGGTTTCCTTGCTGGCCCACGGGTCTGGACAGAGCAGTTAGACAAACTTCGCCTGCCATACAATATCAATATTCTCACCCAGCAAAGCGCGCTCTTTTTCCTGCGCCATCCAGAAGTGCTTGCACAACAGGCAGCCCAAATCCGGGAACAGCGTGACTGGCTATACGGAAAAATGCTGGAGCTTGGGATCAGGGTCTGGTCCAGCCAAGCTAATTTCCTGCTTTTTTGCCTGCCGGGCAAAGCGGCTACTGTCGATTCTGGCCTCCGGAAGAAGAAAATTCTCATCAAGTCCTTTACAGGCCACCCCCGTCTCAGCGACCATCTGCGCGTCAGTATTGGAACACGGCAGGAAAACGAGGCATTTCTGGCAGCGCTGGAGTCTCTCCTATGAATGGCCGCAAGGCAGAAATTACGCGTACAACGCTGGAAACCAGCATCAAGGTCCGGATTGACCTTGATGGCACAGGCAGTTCCAGCCTGAATAGTGGGCTCCCCTTCCTGGATCATATGCTGCACCAGGTTGCCCGCCACGGCCTCTTCGACCTGGATGTTGAGGCCCATGGTGATCTAGAGGTCGATGCCCACCATACGGTCGAAGATATTGGGATCACTCTGGGCCAGGCTTTCTCCTGCGCAGCCGGCATAAAATCCGGAATTCTCCGCTATGGCCACGCCTATGTTCCTTTGGATGAAGCGCTCTCCCGGGTTGTGGCCGATCTATCAGGGCGCCCAGGCCTCGTGTTTGCTGCAGAATTCCCAAGGGCAAAAATTGGTGACTTTGACGTGGACCTGTTCCACGAATTTTTTCAGGGCTTTGTCAACCACGGTCTAGTGACACTCCATATAGATGTCCTGCGTGGCCGCAATGCCCACCATATTGCCGAAACCATTTTCAAGGCCTTTGGCCGGGCGTTGCGCATGGCGGTATCTTCCGATCCACGACTTGGCAACACCATCCCCAGCACAAAAGGAACCCTTAGCTGATGGGCATGACTCGGGTAGGCGTTGTGGACTATGGGATGGGGAATCTCTATTCCGTCGCCAAGGCCGTGGAGCATCTGGGAGGCGAGGCCTGCATCAGTGACCAGGCGGATCTCCTAGCCAGTTGTGACCGGCTAATTTTCCCGGGTGTAGGAGCTTTCGGGGACTGCATGGCAGCTCTCGAAGCTCGGGGACTGACCGATTTCATCCGCTTCGCTGCCCAAACCCGACCGTTCCTCGGCATTTGCTTGGGAATGCAGCTCCTGATGGACTCTAGCAGCGAACATGGGGAGCACGCAGGCCTCGGCATTCTTCCAGGGCTGGTGTTGCCTTTCCCCAAAGAAGTTCTGGAAGATGGGCAGGGCCAGACACGCAAAATCCCCCACATGGGCTGGAATGAACTGCACCAGCTCATGCCCCACCCACTGTTTGCGGGGGTTCCCCAAAATGCGCACTTCTATTTCGTGCATTCTTTCTATGTAGAACCCGGGCATTCTGATCTTCTGGCGGGCTTCAGTGACTATGGTTTCCCATTCTGCGCAGCCCTTGCAGCGGACAATATTTTTGCACTGCAGTGCCATCCAGAAAAAAGTGGCGAAGCAGGATTACGGTTGCTGGGCAATTTTTTGACATGGTCAGGAAATTAGGAAACCAGCTTCAGTCGTTGGGGAGTAGATAGCGCCAGAAAGGCGCATGATCAGGAGGATCAGAACATGCTGTTGATTCCCGCCATAGATCTCAAGGGCGGAAATTGTGTACGTCTGCGTCAGGGCCGCATGGAAGACGATACAGTTTTCTCTGATGATCCTGTAGCCATGGCACGCCGCTGGGTAGAATCTGGGGCAAAACGCCTGCATATTGTGGACTTGGATGGAGCTGTACAGGGCGCCCCCGTCAACGCGAGGGTTATCCAGGACATCTGTTCGGCATACCCCAACCTGGAGATCCAGGTTGGCGGAGGTATCCGGAGTGAAGAGCAGATTGAAACCTATATCCAGGCAGGAGTCCGGTTTGTCATCATCGGAACCCAAGCCGTGAAGGCGCCAGGATTTGTAGCGGATGCCGTGGTCAGTTTTCCGGGGCACATCATGGTTGGAATAGACGCCCGGGATGGCAAGGTGGCCACGGAAGGATGGTCAAAGCTGTCCCGCCATGATCCAACGGATCTTGCCCGCCACTTCTCCGCGGATGGGATCGAGGCAATTATCTACACGGACATCAGCCGTGACGGCATGCTCAGCGGTCCCAATATTGAGGCAACCGTAGCGCTTGCCAGAGCCATTTCTGTACCAGTAATCGCCTCTGGGGGGATTGCAAATCTGGACCAGGTTCTGGCTCTCAAGGCACATGAAGAAGATGGAATTCTCGGCGCTATCACCGGGCGGGCCATCTATGAGGGCACACTGGATTACGCCAGTGCCCGCTCCCGGGTGGAAGACTGAAATGCTCGCCAAACGGGTCATCCCATGCCTGGATATTGATGCTGGAAGGGTAGTCAAGGGCGTCCGCTTTCTTTCTCTCCGGGATGCCGGTGATCCTGTGGAAACCGCTGCCCGCTATAACGATGAAGGAGCCGATGAAATCACGTTTCTGGACATTTCTGCCAGTCACGAAGGCCGTCAGACCATAGCTGATGTAGTATCGGCAGTGGCCGCCAGGATCTTTATTCCTCTTACCGTAGGGGGAGGCGTACGCTCTGTTGAGGATATACGGACTCTTCTCCTCGCAGGGGCAGACAAGGTCAGCATCAACAGTGCGGCTGTACAGGATCCTGGACTGGTTCAGCGGGCTGCCCAGCGCTTTGGCAATTCCTGTATTGTGGTCGCCATTGATGCAAAGCGAGTAGGAGATCGCTGGGAGGTCTTCACACATGGCGGGCGTCGGCCTGCCGGGCTGGATGCCATATCCTGGGCACAGAAAATGGCATCCCATGGCGCTGGTGAACTGCTTGTGACCAGCATGGACCGTGATGGAACTGGCAGGGGTTTTGACCTGGAGCTGACCCGTGCGATTAGCGACAGTGTACCTGTTCCTGTCATTGCTTCTGGCGGGGTCGGACATCTGGAAGATTTTGCGGAAGGCATCCTTTCCGGGCATGCCGATGCAGTTCTGGCTGCCAGCGTCTTTCACTTCGGACAGTTCCGCATTCCTGGAGTGAAGGCTGCTATGGCCTCTAGGGGTATCCCGGTCCGGCAGGACATCTAGCCCATGAACACCGTGAGTTTTTACCAAAGATACCAATGAATACCGGCATCCCATCACCACAGCAGAGTTTTTCTTCCTTCCTAGAATCTGTACGCTGGAACTCTGAGGGCCTGGTACCGGCCATTGCCCAGGATGCCTTTAGCGGACAGGTCCTGATGCTGGCTTGGATGAATGATGAAGCACTTCTTGCCACACTGCGGGAAAAACGGGGGGTATACTGGTCCCGTTCGCGAAATTCCCTATGGCGCAAGGGGGAAACCTCAGGCCACATCCAGCACCTTGTGGATCTGGGCCTGGACTGCGACGGCGACACCCTGCTGCTGCGTGTCCTGCAGAAAGGAGCCGCCTGCCACACAGGTGCCGATACCTGTTTTTTCCAGCGGGCTGGAGAAAATGGCTGGCAGCCGGCACAGCCTCTAGGCGGCAGTTTCCTGGACATCCTTCAAGAGACCATTCATCAGCGCCGTCAGGCTGATCCGGGCCACTCCTATGTCGCTAGGCTGCTCCACGATGGACAGGACCGTATCCTGAAAAAAATCGGCGAAGAGGCTACCGAATTTGTGCTTTCCTGCAAAAATTTTGACCGAAAACCGATTGTTTCAGAAGCCGCAGACCTGCTTTTCCATCTTCTTGTAGCCCTTGAGGAACGGAATTTGCATATAAGAGATGTACTTGCGGAACTTGGGCGCCGCGAAGGCGTTTCCGGTCTGGCAGAAAAGGCTTCCAGAGCCGGCCGCACTTGACGCCACCGCCGCCTTTTTCTAAGGTCGACTGATCGGCACTATCCCTGCGGGGA
Organism: Acidithiobacillus sp.; assembly: GCA_027365525.1. GTDB lineage: Bacteria > Pseudomonadota > Gammaproteobacteria > Acidithiobacillales > Acidithiobacillaceae > Igneacidithiobacillus. Next base: position 38,486 of record DAHXMJ010000057.1, on the reverse strand, counting down.
AGGAGTTTTCACATGGGCGCTTTCAGCATCTGGCATCTCGTCATTATTCTCTTGATTGTCGTCGCCCTGTTTGGCACTGCCAAGCTGAGGAATGTTGGCTCTGATCTTGGTTCTGCCCTCCGAAGCTTCCGCTCCGCTGTCCGCGAAGAGGATGAGAAAAAGGATAGAGACCAGGAGAATGCGGCGATAGGGAATACTATTGAGGTCAACCCACAGAAAGAAAAGGAGCAGGAAGGACTGCACCATAGCTGATACGTCATGTTTGACTTCAGTTTTGGCGAGCTTGCCCTTCTGGCCGTTATAGCCCTGCTCGTGGTAGGACCGGAAAAGCTGCCCGGACTGGCACGATCGGCAGGACGTTGGTATGGCAGCATCCGGCGGATGATGGGCAACGTGCGAACCGAAATGGAACAGCAATTGCTGATTGACGAACTGCGCCAGGAAGCCCAGAACCTCAGGGACGAGGCAACTGCTTCTGTCACCGCTGAAAAAATGACAGGGGAGGACCACGCCGGTTCGCTACCGACACAGGTGGAAGACCAGAAATCCCTGTCAGGATTCCTGCCACCTGCACCATCTGAAGAACACCACTTCCATTGAATTTCAGAAGTTCTTTTATGGGCGTGCTTCTGCCAGCATCCTTTCCTCCCTGCGTAACTGTTTCTGCCAACAGGGTACCCGATGGCAAGCGCTGAAAATTCTGGCGATTCCTCAGAAAACACCTTTATTGGACATCTCCTAGAACTGCGCCGGCGGGTACTCTACTCCGTGATTGCCGTTTTTGCCGGTTTTCTGGTTTCTTATCCCTTCGCACAAAAAATCTACGGGATTCTTGCAGCGCCGCTGATTTCTGTCCTTCCCAAAGGAAGTCACCTGATCTATACCAGCCTCCCGGAAGTTTTTCTTACCTATGTGCAGCTCTCACTGATTTCAGGCTTTCTTCTAGCCCTCCCTATGGTCCTTTACCAATTCTGGGCCTTCATCACCCCCGGCTTGTATCTCCATGAACGAAAGATTTTTTTTCCACTGATTTTCGTCTCTCTTGCACTCTTTCTGGCAGGAATCCTGTTTGCCTATTTTGTGGTTTTTCCCAATGCGTTCCGATTTTTTGCCAGTTTTTCAGGTGCCGATATTAGTGCCATGCCGAAGGTCAGCGATTACCTCTCCCTGATCGTCAAATTTTCCCTGGCATTTGGACTGGCTTTCCAGATTCCCATCCTTGTAGTGGTACTGGTCAAGGTCGGGGTGATACAGCTGGAATCCCTGCGCAGGGGAAGGAGATATGTATTCCTCATCTGCGCAGTGGCATCAGCCGTCCTGAGCCCACCAGATGTTCTGTCCATGATCCTGCTCATGATCCCCATGTACATGCTGTTCGAGCTGGGACTCCTTTTCTCTGCCCATTTCAGCAGCAGGTCCCCGTCCGCAGAATTTACCTATGCAGCCCAGGAAGAGTCGGGTTCCGAAGATCTGATGGGAGAGGCGGAAAGCAGTTTCCGGAACGGACACGAGGAAAACTAGACTGCTGTATCCTTTCCAGCCCGCAGCTATATGCCGGCTATTGGTAAATGCACAGCCATCAGCAGATGCGTACAACTTTTTGTGCTATTCTGCCACAAGCATATACCCGGCTGGGGGTACTGGAGCCTGTCATGGAAGAGGAAAACCTCGAAATGCTTTCTGCAGATGCCGTGGCCATTCTTGCAGCACGACACCACGATCCTTTCTCCTGGCTCGGGCAGCATGAAAAAAACGGTACCTGGCAGCAGCGATCTTTCCTTCCTGGTGCAGCCACAGCAGAGATCCTGCTCAAAGACGGCCAGATACATCCCCTACAAAAGCTGCATGTAGACGGCATTTTTTTCGGGGAAAGTCTGGCCCCCTTCCCCACTCCATATCTGTTGCGGTGGACTGACGCGGATGGAAAAACATTCCATCGTTATGATTCATATACTTTTCATCCCCAGATTGGCGAACTGGACCTCCATCTTTTCAGTGAAGGACGGTGGCTGGATGCCTATAAAAAGCTGGGAGCCCACCCCTGCCATGCCGAGGGTGTAGAGGGCGTATTTTTTTCTGTCTGGGGCCCCAATGCTGAACGGGTGAGTGTTGTGGGGGATTTCAACCTGTGGGATGGACGTGCCCATCCCATGCGGGTGCGAGGTAGCAGTGGGCTGTGGGAGCTTTTTATACCCGACCTCCCGGAAGGCAGCCGGTACAAGTTCGAAATCCGCCATCGGGACTCGGGCGCCGTTTTTGTCAAGACAGATCCTTATGCAGGCGCATTCGAGATGCGCCCGGGTACGGCTGCCCAGGTCACAAGGAGCTGTCACGCATGGGATGACGCAGCCTGGCTGCGGCAGCGCCGTGAAAACGGCTGGCAGCACGCGCCCATGAGCGTCTACGAGGTACATCTGGGTTCCTGGAAAAGGAACCCAGACGGGAGCTTTCTTGGCTATCGCTGTCTGGCTGAAGAACTGGCTGCCTACTGCCAGAAAATGGGTTTTACCCATCTGGAACTCTTGCCCGTCATGGAACATCCCCTGGATGAATCCTGGGGCTACCAGGTCAGCGGATATTATGCGCCCTCCAGCCGCTTTGGCAGCCCTGACGATTTCCGGTATTTCGTCGACCATTGCCACCAGCATGGAATCGGCGTTCTCCTGGACTGGGTACCAGGGCATTTCCCCAAGGATGACTGGGGACTTGCCCGTTTTGATGGCACCCCACTCTATGAGCATGCGGATCCCCGTGAAGGCGAACATCAGGACTGGGGAACCTATATTTTTAATTTTGGCCGTAACGAGGTCCGGAACTTTCTCCTGAGTAACGCCTGCTACTGGGTGGAGGAATTTCATGTGGACGGGTTTCGTGTGGATGCGGTGGCTTCCCTTCTGTACCGCGACTATTCACGGGATGAAGGGGACTGGATTCCAAACCAGTACGGCGGGAGGGAAAACCTGGAAGCCATCGATTTCCTCCGCGAGATGCACATCATTCTAAATGAAAAATATCCCGGCATTGTCAGTATTGCAGAGGAATCCACAGCGTGGCCCATGGTATCCCGCCCTACCTATATTGGGGGACTCGGCTTTTCCATGAAATGGAATATGGGATGGATGCATGACACCTTGAGCTATTTCAGGCAGGACCCCGTGTTCCGCCGCTATCACCAGAATTCATTGACATTCAGCCAGATATATGCCTATGCAGAGAATTTTATTCTCCCCCTGTCACACGATGAAGTAGTTCATGGCAAAGGATCCCTGCTGGACAAAATGCCTGGAGATGTCTGGCAGCGCTTTGCCAACCTGCGCCTGCTGTTCAGCTACCAGTTCGCCCACCCCGGGAAAAAACTCAATTTCATGGGCAATGAATTTGGGCACGGGCGGGAATGGAACAGTAGCGGCGCACTTGACTGGGAGCTTCTGCAAGTATCCTGGCATGCCCAGATCCAGCAGCTCTACCACGACCTTAACCATTTGTACCGGTCCCTCCCGGCATTCCACCAGATGGATTTCCAGCCCGAAGGTTTCCAGTGGATCGACTGTCACGATGCCGAGCAGTCAGTTCTCTCCTTTCTACGCTGGAGCAAAGAGGGAAATTTTGTCGCTGCTCTCTGCAATTTCACTCCCGTCCCCCGTCATGGATACCGAATCGGAGTCCCCAGAACTGGTCTGTATGCTGAAATTTTTAATAGCGATGCAGCAGTCTATGGGGGGAGCAACACCGGCAATCCGCCAATGGAGGCCCAAGGTATTCCATGGATGGGACATCCTGCCAGCATTGAAGTCGTCCTCCCGCCTCTTGGGGCCATTTTTCTACAGGTTTCCGGATCCTGAGATGCAGCTGCTGTATTTGGCCATTGCCCTCGTTTCTGGCATTGCAGAGCTTTTTACCGGAACTTTCTATCTTGCGGCGATTGCTCTCGCAGCACTGATCACCCTTCTTTCGAGCTTCTTCCTTCCCCATCTGGTGCTACACTGGGTCTTTCTTGCAGCAGGTGCCACCCTGGCCATCCTGACTGCTTTTCTACGACATTCCCTCGCTTCCGGACAGAGCGGCATCAATGACTTGGACATTGGGCAGACGGTAGAACTTCTTCAGGGACCAGACCCGGAGGGACATTATCGCGTGCACTATCGAGGTTCCGACTGGTCGGCTGTTCTGGAGAAAGCCACAGCACCAGTCTGTCGGGGAGAAGCAGCCATTATTGTCGGGCGGGAAGGCAGCCTGCTGCATATTGCCCCTATTCCCGCTTCTTCACCACAGGCTCAGCCACCATGCCCACCCTCTTCACCGTCCTGACAGTTCTCGTTGCGGTAATTTTCATTCTGCGCGCCACGATACGCGTAGTCCCGCAGCAGCGGGCGTGGATTATAGAAAGGCTGGGCAGGTACCACCAAGTGCTGCAACCAGGCCTAAACCTGATAGTTCCCTTTGTAGACCGTGTCGCCTTCCGTTTCGATATGCGGGAACTGCCCATGGAAGTTCCGGCCCAAGTCTGTATCTCACTAGACAACACGACCATGACAGTGGATGGAGTGCTATATATGCAGATCACAGATGCCGTGAAAGCTGCCTATGGATCAAGCAACCCGTTTACTGCGGTTATCCAGCTTGCCCAAACCAGCATGCGCTCTGAAATCGGCAAGCTCCATCTCGATGCGGCACTTTCTTCCAGACAGCTTCTCAATGCTGCCGTAGCCGCAGCCGTTGACGAAGCAGCGGTCAACTGGGGAGTCAAGGTACTGCGCTACGAAATCAAGGATATTACCCCTCCTGCAGAAATTATCAGGGCCATGGAACTGCAGATCACAGCAGAACGGGAAAAACGTGCCATCATTGCCAAATCCGAGGCTCAGCGACAACAGCAGATCAATACGTCGGAAGGACAGCGCCAGCAGGAAATCAACATTGCCGACGGCCGCAGACAGGCCGAGATCCTTAGTGCTGAAGGCGAAGCCCGTGCCATTGAGCTAATTGCCGCAGCTACGGCTGCCGCAATCCGGGTTGTCGGCAGCGCTGCCCATGAACCTGGAGGACTGGAAGCACTCCAGATGCAGGTGGCCAGAGATTATATTGAAAAATGGGGAAATCTTGCCAAAACCGGAAACAGCCTTGTGATCCCGGCAGACATGGGCAACATTGGCGCACTGGTGTCTACCGCGCTGGCCATTATCAGATCCGGGAGCAGAACCGAGGAAAAAGAAAAATCTGTCTGACTAAAAAGTCCCAGGTCCAGCTGCACCTGTCCAGGCTGCCTCATCAAGCCATATTTGAGCACCTGCACCCACAATGGCGGCAGGGATTTTTTCCCCGGCGCGCCACCTGTGAATGGCATTGGTCTTGCCAGTCCCGCTCACGAGGAAAAACATTCTTCGGGTATGCCGAAGCCGCTTGCAGCCCAGAGAAATCCGGTGCACGGGAGGCTTTGGTGCCCACCTGACCGGGAGAACTGCGGACGGGAAAGGGACCTGGAGAGACCATTCCCCTTCCGGGAACAGGCCTGCACAGTGCCCATCCTCCCCCAATCCCAGCAGTACCAGATCAAAGCGGTGTGACGGAAGAAGGGCGGCATAGGCCTTGGCTCCCAGATCCGGCCCAAGCTCAGCCGGAATCACATGATGCTGGCGAACCGGGACTGGCACGTGGGCCAGCCATGTTTCTTCAACCATCCGGGAATTCCGGTCCCGACTTTCACGGGACACGCAGCGCTCGTCGCTATAATAAAGGTACCATCTTTCCCACTGGTGGCCAGTCTGACAGATTTTGGTGTAAACAGCACGTGGAGTATCTCCGCCAGCCAGTACCATGTGGAAAGAACCACGCCTGTCTATAGACTCTTGGGCCAGACGCACGATGGCCGCAGCCAAGGCTCCGGACAAAGTTTCAGGTTCTGGATACAGATGCCATGAGGGGGATTCTCCTGCATTAGACACCGGTTACGCCCAGAAAATGGCCAACAATGCTGGTCGCAGCCAAAGAACAGGCCCCAAAAAAAAGCACCCTGACCGCACCCCTGACCATGGGTGCCCCCCCAGCCCAGGCAGCCACTGCACCCAAAGCTGTCAGAAAAACCAGGGTGAGAAGGATCAGGCTGGCAAGGAGGAAGTTCATCTGGGGGACAAACAGTACGGCCAGAATGGGGAATACAGCCCCCATGGCGAAGGAAGATGCAGAGGCCAGGGCCGCCTGGATAGGCCGTGCCTGGGCAATCTCGGTAAGCCCCAGTTCATCGCGTGCGTGCGCAGCAAGTGCATCGTGCTCCATAAGCTGCGCAGCCACCTGCCGGGCAATGGGTTCAGAAACCCCCCTATGCACGTAGATCCTGGTCAGTTCCAGAAGCTCAAGATCCGGATTTTTATGCAGTTCCCGTTCTTCAATAGCAAGATCAGCTGCCTGTGTATCCGCCTGGGAACTGACCGAAACGTATTCACCAGCAGCCATGGAGAAAGCTCCCGCAACCATCGCGGCAATCCCGGCCAATATCAGCGTCTCCCGGCCTCCATGGCCAGCTACCATGCCTGTCAAAAGCGCCGCTGTGGACAGAAGTCCGTCGTTGGCACCGAGGACACTCGCCCGAAGCCACCCAATCTGCTGGTGGTGGTGGTGCTCATGATGCTGTAAGTGACCCGCCTTGTGTTCCATCTCCACCGCTCGTTCCAGAACCATATTCTCCATAATAGAGTGGGGATTGCTTTGGGTCCACGGCAAAGTAGTGTTAGCCTGCATTTCTGGATCCTTGGAGAAATGGCATGGATAGACTGGAAAACTGGATTGGCAACACCCCCCTCTGTGAATTCCGGCGTCTAAGTCCAAAGGGGAGTGTGCGGATTTTGGGAAAGCTTGAAGGCAACAACCCTGCCGGCTCGGTCAAGGATCGCCCCGCTCTCCACATGATCCGGCGGGGGCTGGAACGGGGGACAATAACCCTTCAGACCCGGCTTGTGGAACCCACCAGTGGCAACACAGGAATCGCTCTTGCCATGGCTGCCAGTGTCCGCGGACTCCGGATCACCCTTGTTATGCCGGAAAACATGAGTGTGGAGCGGAGACAGGTCATGCGTGCCTTTGGAGCAGAAATTCTGCTGACACCTGCAGAAGCCGGCATGGAAGGAGCTATTGATCGGGCCCGGGAAATGGTCGCAGCAGGAGAGGGCTTCATGCTGGACCAGTTTTCCAACCCGGATAATCCGGAAGCCCATTATCTGGGTACCGGACCTGAAATCTGGCGTGACACGCGGGGGCAGATTACCCACTTTATTTCCGCCATGGGGACCACTGGAACGATTATGGGGACCTCACGATATCTCCTGGAGGTGCAGCCAGGGATCCAGATTGTCGGTGTACAGCCATCTGAGGGAGCCAAAATCCCGGGGATCAGACGGTGGCCCAAGGACTATCTCCCCACCATTTACCACCCCGACCAGATCAGCCGCGTTATGGATGTATCCCAAGAAGAAGCCGAAGAAATGACCAGGAGGCTGGCACGCGAAGAGGGTATACTGGCCGGCATATCTTCCGGGGGAGCCGTCGCCGCAGCGCTGCGCATAGCCACGGAGCTGGAGCACGGTGTACTGGTAACCATCATCTGCGACCGTGGAGACCGCTACCTGTCTACCGGAATATTTTCTTCCTGAACCGTACACTATTGCTCCCGATCCGCGGCTCCTTTTAGTTCCTGGCATGGTACAAATCTCCCGGTGGAGATGTCGCAGCACCACAGGAATACCATGGGGAACGCCTGCGGGCCGTACGGCCGCACCCATGGAAGAACCCGTCCATGCCAGAGGCAGAAGCCACAAAAAATTCCCTTTGCCAGACCATGCATGGAAGCAGGTCCATGCCACCGGTCATCCAGACTTCCTGGAGAGAACACCATCTTCCCATAGAGAATTGTGCCCCTTTTTCCCGGGAAGGACTGCCCAGGGTAGATATCGTAGGGTACAATCGCCGCACAGTTTGGGATGGATTTGCCTCGCTTCGGAGCAGGGCAAGTCCCAAAATGGAACTGGAGCATGAGGCATGAGGATTGACGGGGTATCCATCCAGCATTTGGGCAACAGGATTTCAGCGCTGGAGCAGGCCGTTTTCCTGCCGGCCTGCAGGCAGGCTTTTCTCCATCATGAAACGGGTGATGCTGCATGACACGCCCCAAGCCTGTCCGGGATGCGCCTGCCTGCAGGATGGACATCCAGTCCCTAGACGCTGAAGGTTCTGGTGTCGGACGGCTGGACGGAAAGGTTGTTTTCGTGGCAGGAGCACTACCTGGAGAACATGTCCGGGTCCAGTGCTTCGAAACTACTCCCAAATATGACCGCGCACGCCTGCTATCCGTAGACCGCCCTTCGTCCCAGCGTACCGTTCCCCCCTGCCCCCACGCGGGTATCTGCGGAGGGTGCAGCTTGCAGCATCTGGATCCACAGGCTCAGCTAGCTGTAAAGCAGCGCCATCTGGAAGACCAGCTCTGGCATATCGGCCGGGTCCGTCCCGGCCGGATGCTTCCCCCCACCCTCGGACCAGATTTGGCCTACCGCGGGAAAGCACGCCTTTCCGTCCGGGTCCCGGGGACCCGTGGTGCGCTAGTAGGCTTCCGGGAATATCACTCCAGTTTCGTTGCTGAAATGGCCCGTTGTCCCGTTCTGGATCCCCGGGTAGGAGAACGCATCCTGGATCTCCGTGCTCTCGTAGCCCGCCTCGATGAGCCAAGAAGCCTCCCACAGATTGAAATTGCCTGCACTCCGGAAGTGGCGGCACTGGTCTTCCGCCACCTTGGGGCCCTATCACCCAGGGACAAGAAACTGCTGGGGGGGTTTGGTCAGGAACATGGACTGCAGATCTGGCTTCAGGGGGGTGGGCCCGAAAGCATCCACTGTATCGTACCTGAAAATCCGGAACCGCTGGTTTACGCGATTCCAGAGTACAGCCTCCGTCTCCGCTTTACCCCCCTGGTATTCACCCAGGTAAACCAGTCGATCAATCCCCTGCTGGTAAGACGGGCTATGACCCTGCTTGACCCGCAGCCTGGAGAACGCGTTGTCGACCTGTTTTGCGGACTTGGCAATTTTACCTTGCCCATTGCGGCCCTGGGTGCCAATGTTTTAGGGGTGGAGGGTGATGCACGCCTGACCCGGCTAGCGGCCGAAAATGCTGCTGAAAATGGGCTGTCAGACCGTGCGCGCTTCTGCAGTGCAGATCTTACACAGACCCGGATCGCAGATCTCCTCGGAGGGAAAACGGTAAGCAAGATGCTGATTGACCCTCCCCGTAGCGGCGCCATTGAAATCCTGAAGGATCTCCCGCCAGAACTGCGGCGGCTTGTCTACGTTTCATGCAATCCCGACACCCTCGCGAGGGATGCGGCCTTCCTGGTTCGCGAAGGTTTCCAGCTCCACAGTGCAGGAGTCATCAACATGTTTCCCCATACAGCCCATGTGGAATCCATTGCCCTCTTCACCCGCTGAACTGGATCAGTGGTTATGGATCAATACGCAGGCCCAGACCCTGCAGGAAATGTCAGGCGAATTCTGCCTGGAGAGCTATCCGGTATCTACCGCCAGGGCAGGCCTTGGAGAAACATCCGGAAGTGGACGGACACCAAGAGGCTGGCACCGGGTCCGGGCATCCATTGGCGAAGGACTCTCTCCCATGGCCATACTCCGGGGGCGCCGCTGGCAGGGAGAGTACTGGGATGGTGGCAGAACTCCGGCCGGCAGGGATCCCATTCTGGCCCGCATCCTCTGGCTCTCCGGTCTTGAACCGGGGAAAAACCTTGGCGGGAAAACAGATACCTTCCGCAGATACATCTATATCCACGGCACAGCTGATCTTTCGGGACTGGGTTTGCCCGTTTCTGCCGGATGCATCCGGATGTCCCCCCAGGATGTCATCACGCTGTTCAATCGCAGCCCCTGCGGCACTCCGGTATTCATTGGGCTGGAATATCCCCGACACATCTGGCCACAAAGGAGAGAATGAATGCGCCGCCCCCTTTTCCCGCGTATCGGAAGAGCTGTCGATGTGTTCAATCCCAAGCTCTTTGAAAAGCTCTCACTCGCGGCCTTTCTGGCCTGGATTGGGCTGGGATCCGATGCACTTTCCTCTTCGGCTTATGGCCCTCCCGAAATTTACTACACCCTCCATGGCCATGAATATCTCTCCACTTTTCTGGCTATAGGGATTCCGTTAACGGTATTTGTCATATCAGCCGGTTACAAGCAGGTCATCGCCCTGTTTCCGGAAGGGGGCGGTGGATACCATACCGCCACCACACTGCTGGGTCCCCTTGCAGGCCTGGTGAGCGGTTCGGCGCTTATTATCGACTATATACTGACAGCAGCAGTTTCTGTCGCCTCCGGCACCGAGGCAGTGCTCAGCGCACTCCCCCCACAATGGTATGCTCAGCGCATCCTGCTCGACGTAGCGATCCTGCTCTTTCTGGTATTGCTGAACCTGCGCGGAATGAAGGAGTCCATCAAGGTTCTGCTTCCCGTCTTCATGGCCTTTCTTCTAACCCATATTCTTGTGCTTGGATGGGGGCTGCTAAGCCACGTTTCGGCCTTCCCGGAAATTTCCAGAGATACTCTCCATGGGATACAGCACGACAGCCTACGTTTTGGCTGGCTGTTCATGGTCGCCCTGGTCCTGAGGGCTTTTAGCATGGGTGGTGGCACCTATACCGGGCTGGAGGCAGTGGCAAACGGGGTCCATATCATGCGTGAACCCCGGATCCAGACCGGGCAGAGGACCATGACGCTGCTGGCCACGTCCCTTTCCCTGGTAGCTGGCAGCCTCATTTTTCTCTATCTCATCTATCATGCCCACGCCCATGTAGGACAAACCCTGAACGCCGCCCTGTATGCACGCATCACCGGAAACTGGGACTGGACCGGAGTCCATCTGGGCGGCTATGTCACTTTTGCGACCCTGCTGAGCGAGGGGCTTCTGCTTTTTGTTGCCGCCAATACCGGCCTCATTACGGCCCCGATTGTTATGGCCAACATGGCAGTCGACCGCTGGCTGCCAGAGCGGTTTTCCTATCTTTCCGAGCGGTTTGTCTCAAGGAATGGCATCCTGCTCATTGGTGGTAGCGCCATTGTCCTGCTTCTGGCAACCGGTGGCCATGTACGCACACTGGTGCTCCTGTACAGCATCAACGTGTTCATTACCTTCACACTGACGATGGCAGGACTATGCCGGCACTGGCTGCAGCAGCGGCACCAGGAACCCCTCTGGTTGCGGCGCTTCCTGACCAGTGCTTTCGGGCTTGTCGTGACCGGTGGCATCCTGATTATCACGGTCCTGGAGAAATTTGATGCTGGTGGGTGGTTTACGCTTCTGGTAACCAGTGCACTCATTGCCCTCAGCTACCTGATCTACCAGCATTACCGCTCCCTCGGCAGGCGTACCAAGGAACTGGACGAGACCATGCTGGACGTCGTCCCCGAGAATCTTGAGCCTGGACCTGCGCTTCCCCTGGATCCCCGCGGCAGTACCGCCGTGTTTTTTGTCAGCCGGTTTGACGGGCTGGGTCTGCACACCCTGCTTACTGCACACCGGATGGTAGGGGGGCTGGTAAAAAACTACGTTTTCCTCCTGGCAGGCATTGTCGGACAGGGAGAATTCAAGGGCATCAAGGCAATTGAAGACCTCAAAATTTACACCGAGACCGAGGCCAACCAGTATGTGGCTTTCTGTCGGGCCCAGGGAATGCCGGCCACATGGTTTGCCACCTACAGTACAGACCGCATACAGGCCATGGAAGAACTGGCCAATGTAGCCATCCGGTATTTTCCCCAGAGTATCTTTTTTGCTGGCCGGGTCATTGATGCAGATCAGAGTGGTCCTCTCTGGGGCATCCTCCATGACGAGGTCAGCTTTATTATCCAGGACCGCCTCCAGCATGAGGGGTTCAGCATGATGATCGTCCCGGTCCATGTACGTGGAGTTCCCAGCAGGCCTCCACAGATTGTCCTGCCCATCTCCATGCCGGAAGACATGGTCCTTGTGCAGCCAGACCAGGACAAAACCCGGAAATAAGGAAAATATTCATGGCCTCCGCAAACCGCCCTGTCCCCATGCGATATGGTCCCCTGATGATCGATCTTCAGGGCCCCGAACTTCTCCACGAAGAATGGGAAAAGCTTCTCCATCCTGCCATTGGTGGAATCATCCTTTTCCAGCGTAACTGCCAGGATGCTGAACAGGTACGGATGCTCTGCCATGCCATCCATGAACTGAGGGATCCCCCTCTCATTATCGGCATAGACCAGGAGGGGGGGCGGGTCCAGCGCCTGCGAAACGGGGTCACCCGATTTCCTGCCCAGTCTGTACTGGGGAAACTCGCAGATGCCGAAGGCCTGGAGGCCGCTACAGATGCTGCGACTGGATGGGGACAGCTCCTCGGATACGAACTGGGCTATCTGGGGATCGATCTTGACTTCACACCCTGCGTGGATGTGGATCATGGGGTATCTTCCGTAATCGGTGACCGTGCCCTGCACCACGATGCCCAATGGGTTTCCGTACTGGGAGCAGCCATATGGCAGGGGATGGCTGAGCAGGGTCTGGCCGGAGCAGGAAAGCATTTCCCAGGACATGGAGGAGTAGCCGCTGATTCCCATCTGGTCCTGCCCGTGGATGGCCGTCCCCTTGCAGAACTGGAACCAGACCTTCTTCCTTTCCACCATCTGGTCAGGGCCGGAATACCAGCTATCATGCCCGCCCACTGTCTCTACCCTTCCGTAGATCCCAACCACCCCGCCGGATATTCATCCATCTGGCTGCAGGACTTCCTCAGAAACCGGATGGGTTTTTCCGGCGTCATCATCAGTGACGATCTCAGCATGGCAGGTGCCTTGGGAGCAGGAGAGATCCCGGACCGTCTGAAAATGGCACTTTCTGCCGGCTGTGACCTGCTGCTAATGTGTAATGATCCTGTGGGAGCGGAAACAGCAATGGAATACCTGAAAGGGCGCGCCGGTACCAGAGATCTGGGGAATCTGTGCGGAAAATTCCGTCAGCGCCGTAGTATGTCTGCTGAAGAAGTGGAACGCCGCCGTTTTCAGATTGCCAGGCTGGCAGATAGATTTCCGCAGCCCTGAGAGAACTCGGTGCTGTCATCATTTCTGACGGAAGAGCCTTTGCTGGCGTAGCTTCTGGTAGCTCCCTGTTCGTCCCGGAGCTGGATTTCATTTTAAACCCCGCCCCGCGAAGCTCCTGCGAACGACGTACGGATAGCATATCGTGGCAAAGACCGGCTCAATGGCACTGGTGGTCCTGATATGCCGCCATGTTTGGCCGGTTAATCATGGAAAGACCAGGAATCCCGTCCCCACCTTTTCCAGCCTGGCTACGACCCCGGGATACTTCGACTGGCGGTTGTGCACAACGATACCCGAGCCATCCCGAATCTCATGGACCTTTTCCTGCACAGGGCAAAAGCCGTCATGATCCATTGTTCCGTCAGGTGGCCGTTACGAACAGCTGCCTGACAACCACTGACCATCCGTAGAGCAAAAATTTCCCCCAGCAATATGGCCACCTTTATCTTTATGGGCTTTTTTTTCCAGCCTGAAAATTTGCCGCACGCTGCAGTACCCCCTGATCCCCAGATCCAGCCCGCCCATACCACTCCCAGAAACACTACTGTTTTTCATGACACGCTACCCATTGTCCATTGGTCTGCAAGTTTTTTGTGGCAGCAATGCGCCACCTTACCCAACCCGGTTTCCACCTGCCCCCCGCCGGATTCGATCCTGGCGCAAAAATCCGGCAAGCCCTTGTTTTTTTACCGCCATAGCGTAGAATACGCGCTCACCTTTACAAGAAGGTGTCTCCTTGTCCGGGCGATAGGCGTCCGGACTCCATGTGAACCGCAAGGAGCCACAATTGCGTCATTATGAAATAGTTTTCCTGGTCCATCCCGACCAAAGCGAACTGGTACCCCAGATGATTGAGCGCTATCGCGGCATGATTGAAGGCGATAATGGCCTCATCCACCGTCTGGAAGACTGGGGCCGGCGCCAGCTGGCCTACCCCATCAAGAAAGCCCACAAGGCCCATTATGTTCTCATGAACATTGAGTGCAGCGCGGCCGCCCTGGCCGAGCTGGAAGATGCCTTCCGTTTCAGCGATGCAGTTCTGAGACACCTGATCTTGGCACGTGAGGAAACCATCACGGAACCCTCATTCCTGGCCCGGGATGACAGCGAGCGCCGCGAACGTCACGATGAGCGCAACGACAGCGGAGAAGCAGGGGACTCCAGTCATGAAACCGAAGGTGCAGAATAAGGAGATCTAAATATGGCTTTTCACAAAGACCGTGATGGGGACGGAGACCGGCGTGGCGGCAGCTTTTCCCGTCGGCGCAAAACCTGCCGTTTCAAGGCAGAAGGGGTCAAGGAAATTGATTACAAGGATCTGAAAACCCTGCAGGCCTTTATTGGTGAGACAGGCAAAATTGTGCCCAGCCGCATCACGGGTACCAGTGCCCTGTATCAGCGTCAGCTGGCTACTGCCATCAAGCGCGCCCGGTTCTTGGCGCTGTTGCCATACGTGGTGCGCTGAACGCCACAGACACGCTCCAGTGCCAATACCCGCCGGTCAGTCGACATTCCTGCGCTGGTTTCTGAGTGGGCGATGGCGGGCAGGACTCGCAGTCACCCTCGTATTTGGTGCTGCCATTTTCCTGCCCATACTGCTGCTCCCTCTCTGGGTTGGCCTGCTTGCCATGATCGCCTTGGTGACGGTCCAGGCAGGGCGCAGGGAGAGTCTGGAAGTTCTGCTGATATCCGGAACTGCTATCGGAGTACTCAGCTGGAAACCACAGATGGCCATACTGTTCGCAGTGGCAGCCTGGCTGCCGGGCCGGATTTTGGGGGAGGGACTGCGTTTCCGGGGCTGGAGCACCACACTATGGGCTTTGGCTGCTATGGGATCTGCCCTGCTGGCGGTTTGTCTCTGGATTCTGCCACAGGGTATGGGTGCTGTGTTCTGGCAGAAGGAGCTGCTGCAGGCGGTACAGCCATTACGCAGCGATATCAGCCTGCAGCAGTTTCGCGCCGTCAGGCTCAGTGCACCCTATATCCCCGGCATGCTTGGTCTGCTACTGCTTCTGGCAGGAAACATGGCTGCAGCACTGGCAAGCCGCTGGAAAGAAACGCTGGAGACAGGTTCCGCCCCACCACCAGCGCGGCGATTCCAGAACCTGGAGGTCCCGGAAGGGCTGATCTGGGCCCTGGCTGCTGTTCTGGCAGGCGGCCTGATGCTGCCCGGCCAAGCCGCATGGGCATGCCAGAACCTGGTTCTGTTCCTTGGGGGGTTCTACCTTCTCCAGGGACTGAGCCTGATTCACCTGTGGATCGCCATTCGTGGCTGGCCGGCCTGGTCTCTTCTGGTGTTCTATCTGGTCATGGTTCTGCTCTCCCAGCTGGTGTTACCAGTTACCATACTGGGGATTCTGGACCGTTTCTTTCACTGGCATGGAAGACTGGCTTCACATAGCCAGCAGTAGGCATGCCTACAAGATTTTTCATAAGGATGGGAAGATGAAAATCATTCTGTTGGAACGCATTAACAAGCTGGGACGCCTGGGAGATGTTGTCGAAGTCCGTCCCGGTTACGGTAGGAATTTCCTGGTTCCTCAAGGGAAAGCTGTGGTTGCCACCACAGCAAATCTTGCTGCCTTTGCGGAGCGCAAGGCAGCACTCGAAACGGCTGAGGCAGAACGCCTGCAGGTGGCCCAGGCACGCGCCGCCGCCCTGGCTGAAGCAATAGTGCGTATCGCCCTCCAAGCTGGAGAGGATGGCCGCCTGTTTGGCTCCGTCGGGCATCATGACATTGCACGCATGCTCAACGAACTGGGCCATACCATCTCGCATTCGGAAGTACGTCTGTCGGAAGGTCCCATCAAGCGTACAGGTGAATATACCGCACGGATCCATCTGCACCCTGAAGTGGAACTGGATATATCGGTGATTGTGGAACGTGCCTGACACAACAGGCGGCATATCTGGCGCAACATACCGCATCTCTGACCCAGACAGCACGAGTGCGGTTAAGGCGCCACCATATTCGCGTGAAGCAGAGCAGTCTGTCATTGGCGGGCTGCTCATTGATCCCGATACTTGGGACCAGATTTCCGAGCAGCTGGTGGCAGCGGATTTTTACGAACAGCGCCATCAGGTCATTTTCGGATCCATCGCCCAGATGCTTGGCGAACACCGCCAGCTGGATGCCGTAACTCTTGCGGAATACCTGCAGGACCATGACCTGCTCCGGAATATCGGCGGTGTTACCTATCTTGTCGAGCTGGCGAATGCCACTCCCTCTGCAGCCAACGCACATGCATATGCCCGCATCGTGCGCGAACGGGCAGTCCTGCGATCCCTGATCCGCATAGGCAGAGAAATCGCCGACCTCGCGTACCGGCCGGAAGGCAGGGAGACATCCGCCCTTCTTGACATGGCGGAAAAAAAGGTTTTTGAGCTGGCCCAAGTGCAGGACCGTACTGGCAGCGGGTTTATTCAGGTCAAGGAGGTCCTGCCAGGCGTCATAGACCGGATTGAGCAGGTCGCTAAAGACCGCAGTGCCATTACCGGTCTTCCTACAGGGTTTTCGGACCTGGACGATAAAACTTCTGGTCTGCATCCGGGACAGCTGGTGATTGTTGCCGGCCGTCCGAGCATGGGCAAAACAGCTTTTGCAATGAATATTGCTGAGCATGTAGCCTGCATGGAAAAACAGGCAGTAGCGGTCTTCAGCATGGAAATGCCGAATGAAGAAATTGTCCTGCGTGCCCTGTCATCCCGGGGGCGGGTAGACCAGCACAGACTGCGCAGTGGTACGCTGGGGAAAGATGACTGGCCCCGGATTGCCCAGGCTGTTGGGGAGCTCAATGTCGCTCCCCTCTTTGCCGATGATTCAGCGGCCCTCACCCCGACAGAACTGCGCTCCCGGGCGCGACGGCTGAAGCGCGAACACAATCTCCAGCTTATTGTCGTTGATTACCTTCAGCTCATGCAGGTACCTGGACGTTCAGACAACCGGGTTGCGGAAATTTCTGAAATCAGCCGATCCCTCAAGGCCCTGGCCAAGGAGTTGCAGCTACCAATTATTGCTCTCTCCCAGCTGAACCGGAGCCTGGAAAACCGAACCGAAAAACGCCCGCAGATGTCTGATCTCCGCGAATCTGGTGCCATAGAGCAGGATGCAGACCTGATCCTGTTCCTGTACCGCGACGAGGTATACCACAAAGATAAAGAGGAAGTAAGGGGCATAGCTGAAGTCATCATCGGAAAGCAGCGCAATGGTCCGGTCGGTACTGTGCGTATGAGCTTTTTTGGCGAGTATACCCGCTTCGAAAATTATGCACCCCCTTCTGATTCTTACGGTAACCCATAGTCGCCCTGAACAGGAAAAATCCTGACAGAACGCAGCATACCAGGGACGGCTCCCGGCAGGGATTTCAGAAGTCTGCCACTCCTGTTTATGGAGCTTGTAAAACAGGCTGTCAGCACTTCCAGGAACAGTCTTCTTATGGAAGATCCGACGGGAATGCTGTGTGGGAGAACATAGGAACTGCAGTATCCATGTGCCCGGGTATTCCTGTTCTTCTGGCCACTACCAGTCCCATCCCCTGCTGAAGGCAGGTTTTCCGGAACCCATTGCCTAGTCCTGCCATTTTGGAAGTGTGGGCATACAGCCAGACCGTGGTAGCCGCTGGTTGGCCAGGTGGCGGACCTGAACTGGCAGTTCCTCCCTACTTCCACTTTGGATTTCTGCTCCCGCTCCTGCCCGGAATCCATATAGATCACTTTTTTTGGGCATTTGCCAATGCCTGGAACAGCTGGACCCCTGCGTTCTCCTGAGTGGGTGTCTGATTGGCTTTGGCCACGTTGCTCCTCCGCCCGTTTCTCTGGGTGTAGGAGAAATTGAACGTCATTTCCCCCAGTTTTGTGGACACCGGTTTTCCGCTCTACCCTAGTGCGCCGGGAAACATCCGGCCGTCTCCCAGTCCTTAGGCATGGATGAAAGGATTTCCAGATTTGTCCCGCGGGAATTCTGTTTATGCGGGGAGGCTCTGCTATCATGCGCTTATGTCCCGACCCAATCATGCGCTGATTTCTTCCTGCGCGCTGCAGCACAACCTGGCCCAGGTGCGAGCCCTCATGCCGGGAAGCCGCGTCATGGCAGCCATAAAGGCCAATGCCTACGGACACGGGGCAAAACAGTGTGCTGGTGTACTTGCAGCCGCAGGTGTAGATGGCTTTGCCGTTGCCAGCATTGAGGAAGCCGAAGAAATTCATGGGTTAGGTCTCCGGCCATCGTGTACGGTCCTTGCTGGAGCATTTTCTTCTGAAGAAATTGCTCTTGCCGCAGCGCATGGACACCGGCTGGTTGTCCACAACCAGGAACAGCTTTTCTGGATCCGGAACACTGCACTGTCTTCTCCTTTGGAAATTTTTCTGAAAGTTGATTCTGGAATGCATCGCCTGGGCTTCTCTCCTGAAGAACTGCCGGGCGTATTCGACCAGCTGCACGGAACCGGAAACCGATTATCCCTGCGCATTCTGGGCCTGCTGAGCCATCTTGCCCGGAGTGACACGCCAGAAGATCCCTATAATGCCCACCAAATCAACCTGTTCCAGAAGGTCGTCCAGGAATTTGGACACTACACACTGGGGGAGCACTCCCTGCCGAATTCGGGAGCAATCCTTTCCCTGCCACATTCCAGAACTTTCTGGATACGGCCTGGGCTGATGCTCTATGGCCTTTCTCCCTTCATTTCACAATCCGGAAGTGCACTGGATCTCCTTCCCGTCCTGACATGGCAAAGCCGGATAATCTCCATCCGGGAGCTTCCGGCCGGGAGCTGGCTGGGGTATGGATCTGCATGGCTGGCCAAGGAATTCAGCCGGGTTGGCATTGTCGCCTGTGGCTATGGTGATGGATACGACCGCCGGATGGGAAATGGCGCCCCCATACTCGTCAATGGCCAGCCTAGCCGTACACTCGGCAGGATCAGCATGGATTTGTGCTTTGCAGATCTTACGCATTCTGGTGCGCAGTACGGAGATACCGTGCTGCTTATGGGAGGCGGAAAACTGCCTCTAGAGAAAATTGCCATCTCCCTTGACACAATTCCCTACGAGATAGGTACACGTATTGCCACCCGTGTGCCACGGATAGTCTGCCCATGAGCCGTGAAAAGCCCTTCTACGTCTGCCAGTCCTGCGGATCCTCAAGTCACAAATGGCTAGGACAGTGTCCCGACTGTGGTGCCTGGAACAGCTTCGTTGAAGAAAGGAGGGTAGGAGGGGGAGGGAAATCTCACGGCCGGCATAGTGGAAATTCTGCCTATGCTACTCCCAGCCCTCCCCAGCATCTGGACGAAATTTCCATGGAAGCTGTGCTGAGGACGTCAAGCGGTCTTGGAGAGCTGGACAGGGTTCTGGGAGGTGGCCTTGTGCCAGGCGCAGCAATTTTGCTGGGGGGAGAACCCGGGATTGGAAAATCCACCCTGCTGTTGCAGGCGGCGGATGGGCTTGCAAAGCACGCGAACGCAAATATTCTGTACGTGACAGGCGAAGAATCCAGCGCCCAGGTGGCCATGAGGGCAAAAAGGCTGGGGAGTGACAGCAGGAATATTCAGATCATGGCTGAAAACCACTGGGAGAGCATCGAGAGCTTCCTGGTACAGACCTCGCCCAACATCATCCTCATTGATTCCATCCAGACCCTGTATAGCGAAACCCTCCAGTCAGCACCCGGTTCAGTCGCCCAGATCCGTGAATGCGCGGCGCGCCTTGTGCGTTATGCAAAAACCCATGAGACCAGTGTCTGGTTGGTCGGACATGTCACCAAAGAGGGCGGAATTGCCGGACCACGCGTCCTGGAACATATGGTAGACACTGTACTGTATTTCGAAGGCGAAGCAGGCAGTCCTTACCGTATTATCCGGGCCATCAAAAACCGGTTCGGAGCGGCCAACGAACTCGGCGTTTTCGAGATGCGCGAGGGAGGTCTCCATGAGGTAGAAAATCCATCCCAGCTCTTTCTGTCACAGCACCGCCATCCGGTAGCGGGCAGTGTCGTCCTGCCAACACTGGAAGGCACCAGAACCCTGCTTGTGGAAGTCCAGGCACTTGTCACTCCGAGTCCACTGGCCAATCCACGACGGGTTGCCATTGGCATGGATCCAAACCGGCTGTCACTCCTTCTTGCCATCCTCCACCGCCACGGAGGAAGCTTCCTTTTTGACCAGGATGTCTTTGTCAACATTGCTGGAGGTGTAAGAGTAATGGAACCGGCCAGTGATCTGGCTGTTGCACTGGCAGTACTGAGTGCTTTCCGCAACCAGCCTCTAGACAGCAGGGACTTTATCGCATTTGGAGAACTGGGACTTGCTGGGGAGGTGCGCCCGGTTACCGGCACCGAGAACCGCCTTCGGGAAGCATGCAAGCTGGGTTTCCGGCATGCCATTTTTCCCTATTCCGAAGATAGTCCCCTTTCCCCTTCCCCAGGATTTCGTCTCCTGCCTTGCCACTCCCTGTCTGATGCGGTCAACGCAACATTTGGGGGATAAAAAAAGCCCGCTGGACGTACACCACCTTTTTCAGCTTCCAAAGAGACACCTCTACCGATACCTAGGTCCACGCCAAGAATCAAAGCTGCATCTCTAGCAGAGCTCACAGAGAAAGAGATCCACAATAGCTTTCCCGGGGCTGTACTCTTCCGTCTAGCATTGCCCATGTGCAGCATATGCACCGGGATATGCTCTTCCCCGGGGATACGGTTCTGGAAAAACCCAAATCAGGATGCTGCCCTGTGATTGCATACACCTCAGAACGGAATGTCATCATCAAAATCTTCCATGGGTGGTACCGGCGCGGAGCCCCGTGGGCTTCCTCCCCCGCCGCCGCCTGCTGGGCCCCGCTGCACCGCCGTTTCTTCTTCAAAGCCAGAAGAACCGCCACTAGCACCACGCGGTCCAACCAACTGCAGACGGTCTCCCACAATCTCCGTGGTATAGCGCTCCTGGCCTTCCTTGTCGTTCCATTTTCGTGTCTGCAGGCGCCCCTCCACATAGGCCATACTGCCCTTACGGAGATATTCTCCAGCGATCTCTGCCGGGCGTCCAAAAAAAACTACCCTGTGCCATTCGGTACGCTCCTGCCGGTTTCCCTCGCGATCCTTGTAAGCTTCCGATGTAGCCAGATTGAGAGTGGCAATTGCTCCGCCGTTGGGCTGATAGCGAACTTCCGGATCCCGCCCGAGATGACCCAGCAAAATCACCCGATTGACTCCCGCCATGGATATGACTCCTTTCAAGCTAGGGGACGAAAGTCCCATTAGTCCCTATAATACCCCATTCTCTTGGCAGCTGAAGCAAACTCCATGGACCACATCGAGATTCGTGGGGCCCGTACCCATAACCTCAAGAACATCTCGCTCCGCATCCCCCGTGACCGGTTTATTGTCATTACAGGTCTCTCAGGATCCGGAAAATCTTCTTTGGCCTTTGACACCCTATATGCCGAAGGACAGCGGCGCTATGTAGAAAGCCTTTCGGCTTATGCCCGCCAGTTTTTGTCGCTGATGGGAAAACCCGACGTGGACGCCATCGAAGGCCTGTCGCCCGCCATTGCCATTGAGCAGAAATCCACCTCCCACAATCCGCGTTCTACTGTGGGTACCGTCACCGAAATCCATGACTATCTTCGTCTGCTCTATGCCCGGGTCGGCGTCCCCTGGTGCTGCGGCGAGCCCATCCAGAGCCAGAGTATCAGCCAGATGGTTGACAGCATCCTGGCCTGGCCAGATGGCGAGCGCATCATAATGCTTGCTCCGGTTGTCCGTGACAGGAAAGGGAGTCATGAAGAAATTTTCCAGGGATTGCGCGCCCGTGGCCTGGTTCGAGCCCGCGTAGACGGAGAGATGCTGGAACTGGATACCATTCCGGCCCTGGATCCAAAGCGCAAGCATCGCATTGAAGCAGTAGTTGACCGGCTCGTTTTGCGGCCGGATATCCAGAGCAGACTGGCAGAATCAATGGAATCCGCGCTGAATATTGCGGACGGCCAGGCTGTCGTGGCACGGCTGGATCTGGAACAGGAACAGCTGTTCTCAGCCCGGCATGCCTGTAACCATTGTGGTCGCTCTTTTCCCCTCCTGGAACCACGGCTTTTTTCCTTCAACAATCCTGCAGGCGCATGCCCAAAATGTGATGGTCTAGGGGAGATCACCTTTTTCGATCCCGGTCTTATTGTTCCCAACCCCCAGCTCAGTCTAGCAGATGGTGCGCTTGCGCCGTGGCAGCAGCATCAGCGCGACCAGTATGGCTCGCTCTTGGCCCGCCTCGCCCTTCATCTGGACTTTTCAATGGATACCCCATGGCAGTCGCTGCCACCCACGGTACAGCAGGCCATTCTCCACGGTCTGAAAGATACGGCTCCAGCCCAGTTTGAAGGGGTCATACCCACCCTAGAGCGGCGTCTGCGGGAAACACAGTCCAGCCTAATTCGTGAAGAAATTTTCCGCTACATGGGAAAGCTGGCCTGTCCCACCTGTCACGGAAGTCGTTTACGGGAAGAAGCCAGAATGGTTCGATTGGGGAATCTTGCCATCCATGAGGTCTCCTCCCTTTCCATCATTGAGGCCAGAAAACATTTTCTGGCCCTAAATCTGCAGGGGAAAGATGCCGTCATCTCTGAACGCATTCTGCGGGAAATTGCCAGCCGCCTACAGTTTCTGCTAGATGTAGGTCTGCAATATCTTGCACTGGATCGCGCTGCTGAAACCCTTTCTGGTGGAGAATCCCAGCGGATCCGTCTGGCATCGCAAATCGGTGCTGGCCTTGTCGGCGTGATGTATGTTCTTGATGAACCCTCAATCGGCCTGCACCAGCGGGATAACGACCGCCTCATACAGACACTGGTCCGTCTCCGGGACCTCGGCAATACCGTTATCGTCGTTGAACATGATGAGGATGCCATTCGGGCGGCTGACCACGTCGTAGACATGGGCCCGGCTGCTGGCGTGCATGGAGGAGAAGTGGTCGCACAAGGCCATCCCGCTGTCATCGAGGCTCATCCTACCTCCTTGACCGGCAGGTATCTGCGCGGAGACCTTTGCATTGCGATCCCCGAAAGGCGCCGGCTCCCTGACTTTCAATCCCACTTGCTGCTCTACGGAGCAACAGGGAACAACCTGAAAGGGGTCGATCTCAGCATACCGATTGGACTGTTTACCTGCATAACCGGTGTGAGCGGATCCGGAAAATCTACCCTGATCAATGATACCCTGTATCCTGCCTGCGCACGGCATCTCATGCATGCCCAAGCAACCCCGGCACCGTACGCAGCCCTCCACGGCCTCGAGCATCTGGACAAAATCATCTCCATCGACCAGAGTCCGATTGGGAGAACACCTCGCAGCAATCCAGCCACATACACCGGGCTATTTACCACCATCCGTGAGCTTTTTTCCGGTACAGCAGAATCCCGCGCCAGGGGTTATGGGCCAGGAAGATTCAGTTTCAACGTACGTGGCGGACGCTGCGAGACCTGTGAAGGTGAGGGAGTGATCCGTGTTGAGATGCATTTTCTCCCCGACGTGTATGTTACCTGTGATGTTTGTCGTGGGCAGCGCTACAAGCGGGAAACGCTGGAAATCCGCTACAAGGGAAAAACGATCCACGAAGTTCTTGAAATGACCGTAGAAGAGGCAAGAGAGTTTTTTGACGCAGTCCCACCAGTAGCCCGCAAGCTGCAAACTCTCCTTGATGTCGGATTGGGCTACATCCACCTAGGACAAGCTGCAACTACTCTTTCAGGCGGAGAGGCCCAGCGTGTCAAACTTGCCCGTGAACTGTCCAGACGGGATACCGGGAAAACCTTGTATATTCTGGACGAACCCACGACTGGACTTCATTTCCACGACATCGCGATGCTACTCAGGGTGCTGCAGCAACTGGTCGATGCTGGCAACACTGTTATCGTCATCGAACACAACCTGGATGTAATTAAAACAGCGGACTGGATAGTGGATCTGGGTCCGGAGGGAGGGGAAGGGGGTGGAAGCGTTGTAGCTTCAGGAACGCCGGAAGATATCATGGCCAGTCCACATTCCCATACCGGACTCTATCTGACCAAGCACGTAAAAAATCAGCGCCAGAAATAGACTGTCTGAAAAAAGCTGCCCGATGAAGCACCGGGCAGCCCAGATCTGCAACAAAATGGAGCTATGCGGGCTTCTTTTCTTCTCGTCCTACCAGTTCCACAATTGCCAAAGGTGCATTGTCTCCTGCCCTGAAACCGTATTTGACGATCCTCAGGTAACCACCTGGACGGGCCTGATAGTGCGGTCCAAGATCATCAAAGAGCTTTACAACAGCATCCCGGTCCCGAAGGCGGGAAAAAGCCAGACGACGCTTCGCGACAGTTGCCTCTTTTGCCAAGGAAATCATGGGTTCGGCAAACCGGCGGAGTTCCTTGGCCTTCGGTAGCGTCGTTACTATACGCTCATGCTGAAAAAGAGAAACCATCATGTTGGCAAACATTGCCTTACGGTGGCTACTATTACGATTTAATTTTTTTCCGCTATTACCATGACGCATAACGTCATTCTCCCGCCTGTTAAATCAAACAACGATCACGCTAGTGAACCAGCACCTTTACCTGCGAGTACAGGAAGATTTTCAGGTGGCCAGTTCTCAAGCCTCATTCCAAGGGAAAGTCCTTTCTTCTCCAAGATCTCCTTGATTTCTGTCAGGGATTTCCGTCCGAGATTTGGGGCTTTCAACAGCTCATATTCGCTTTTCTGTACAAGATCACCAATATAGAAAATGTCTTCTGCCTTGAGGCAGTTGGCAGAACGCACTGTCAGCTCAAGATCATCCACAGAGCGCACAAGCAGCGGCATCAGATCTTCAGCAATTGGGGCATGCCTCGCCTCCTGTACATGCGAAATATCCTTGCCGACAAAAACATCAAGCTGCTGGCGCAAAATCCGGGCTGACTCCTGCACAGCCCAGACCGGATCAACCGTCCCGTTCGTTTCAACATCCAAAACCAGCCGGTCAAGATAGGTTCTCTGTTCCACGCGCGCACTTTCGACCTGGAAACTGACACGCCTGACAGGACTGTAGCTTGCGTCAATCGCCATCACACCAATGCGCTTCTCATGATCCTGACGACGCGATGCCGCCGTTTCATATCCGCGCCCGGTATCAAAACGCAGGTGCATGGTCAGTTCTACATCCCGGGTCAGGGTAGCAATGACCTGCTCTGAATTGGCAACTTCAATCCCGTGCTCAGAGATTATATCTCCGCCAGTTACCACACCCGGGCCCTTTTTTTTCAGCGTGACACGGACTTCATCCCGCACCTGCGACCGTATTGCAAGTTGCTTGAGGTTGAGCAGGATATCCACAACATCCTCTTGGACACCCTCAATGCTAGAGTACTCATGAAGTACACCTTCTATCTCAACCTCAGTTACCGCAGCACCTTTCAGCGAAGACAGGAGGATACGTCTGAGCGCATTGCCCAGCGTATGGCCAAATCCCCGTTCCAAGGGTCCGAGAGCAATAAGCGCCCGCTGCGGCGATATCGATTCAACATCAAACTGCTGAGGACGTAACAGCTCGCCAACTTCAGACATAAGTAATCCCCGTTCTGGCTTACTTGGAGTACAGTTCCACTACCACCTGTTCGTTGAGATCAGGTGCCATGTCTTCACGTACTGGCAAGGATTTGACCGTTCCCTGAAGATTCTGAACATCTACGGACAGCCACTCAGGAAAACCCCGCGCTGCAGCTGCTTCGACTGCCGCAGTGATACGGACATGCTCACGTGCCATTCCAGTCACAGCAATCACGTCCCCAGTCCGAACCTGGTAGGAAGGGATGTCCACCCTTTTTCCATTGACCATCACGTGCCCATGCCTGACAACCTGACGAGCCTCTGCGCGCGAAGAACCAAATCCAAGCCGGTAGGAAACATTATCCAGACGCAGTTCAAGGAAACGGAGAAGAAGTTCGCCAGTGACCCCTTTTTTCTGGCTAGCCGCATCAAAATACCGGCGAAACTGTCCTTCTAACACCCCATAAATGCGCCGGATTTTTTGTTTTTCGCGCAGCTGGGTTCCATATTCGCTTACACGCCCACGGCGCTGGCCATGCTGGCCGGGCGCATAGGCGCGTATGCTCACAGGGCATTTGTCAGAAAAACATTTCTCCCCTTTCAGGAAAAGCTTTCCACCTTCCCGCCGACAAAGCCGGCAGCTGGGTCCCGTATATTTAGCCACAGAAAACCTCCAGAAAATCAAACGCGCCGCTTTTTCGGTGGACGGCATCCATTATGCGGAATTGGGGTAACATCACGAATGCTGGTAATCCGGAACCCGACAGTGTGCAAAGCCCTCACCGTGCTTTCGCGTCCAGGCCCAGGTCCGCTGACCTCTACATCTAGATTTTTCACACCATATTCTTGCGCTTTCCTGCCAGCATTTTCTGCTGCTACCTGTGCGGCAAAAGGTGTGCTTTTCCTGGAACCCCGAAAACCGGAGCCACCAGCACTGGCCCATGCAAGAGCATTGCCTTGCCGGTCACTAATCGTGATGATGGTATTGTTAAAAGAGGCATATATATGCGCTACACCGTCCAGAACATTTTTTTTGACTTTTTTTCTTACACGTACATTGCTGCTTTGTGGCTTCGCCATGATAATTATCCTCGACTCTAGCGGCTGATGGGCTTGGCAGGACCTTTGCGCGTTCTCGCATTAGTCTTCGTGCGCTGACCATGTACGGGCAGACCCCTACGATGCCGAATGCCACGGTAACAGCCTAAATCCATCAGTCGCTTGATATTCATGGTGACTTCGCGGCGAAGATCCCCTTCCACCAGGTATCGCCCCACGCCTGTACGTATCCGTTCAAGCTCGGCCTCGCTAATATCCTTGACCCTGATGTTGCCAGAGACCTCCGCTTCCGCGAGGATCGCCTTAGCGCGGGACAGGCCTATGCCATATATATAGGTCAGGGCAATTTCTACCTGTTTGTTATTGGGAATATTGACACCAGCAATGCGGGCCATCCGCAACTCCTCCGGAATATAAATCCTTACCTATCGAATCCAATTACTCAGCCCTGGCGCTGCTTGTGCCTAGGCTCAACGCAGATAACTCTCACAACACCATTACGACGGATAATCTTGCAGTTCCTGCATAATTTTTTTACCGACGCACGAACTTTCATATAAGCCTCCCTACTTGGCGCGATAAATGATGCGCCCCTTTGTGAGATCGTAAGGCGTCATCTCTACTGTAACCTTGTCACCGGGAAGAATGCGGATATAGTGCATTCGCATTTTCCCCGAAATATGGGCATTTACGACAAAACCATTCTCCAGACGCACCTTAAATGTCGCGCTGGGCAAATTCTCGATGACTTCTCCCTGCATTTCCAGGGTATCTTCCTTCGCCATCATCAACCTTCCAGACCAAGTATGGCAGCAATCCTTGCACTTACTGCCGCCGTATCTCCACTCCCTTCTATCTCAGCGTATCCGGGCTTGCTCAGATAATAGGAGACCAGTGGTGCAGTTTCAGACTTGTATACTGCAAGCCTGCGCCGCAGGACCTCCGGACGGTCATCGTCACGCTGGCGCAACTCGCCTCCACACCGGTCGCAGAGCCCTTCCCGAATAGAGGGGTGAAAATTGACATGATAGATAGCGCCACACTTTTCGCACACTCTGCGCCCACTAAGCCGGGAAATTATTTCCTCATCGGCCAAGACAATATGCAGAACATGCTTGATGCCAAGTTTGCCGGCACTATCGAGCAGCCTGTCCAAGCCTTCAGCCTGAACAAGAGTGCGGGGAAATCCGTCAAATATTACTCCGCCACTCGCATCGTTGTGGGCGAGGCGCTCCGCAATAATGCCAAGGATGATATCGTCACCGACCAGAGCACCAGACTCCATAACGGCATGGGCCCTCCGGCCAACTTCTGAACCAGAAGTTACAGAGGCGCGGAGCATATCACCAGTAGAGACGTGTGGCAATAGCAGCCTCTGGGCAATAATTTTTGCCTGAGTACCCTTACCAACCCCAGGCGCACCCAAAAAAATGATATGTCCAGGTGCTTTCATCGCCTCTGCCCCTGGGGTCCCCTGCGCAGCAACCCTTCATACTGGTTTGTAAGAAGATAGCTCTGGATCTGGGCCATCAGATCCATCATCACAACAACCACGATCAAAAGACTTGTGCCGCCAAAATAAAACGGAACATTGTATTCGACGATCAGAAATTCTGGCAGGAGGCAGACAAGGGTCAAGTAAATGGCACCCCAGAGCGTCAGCCGGCTAAGAACACGATCCATGTATTTTGCAGTCTGCTCGCCAGGCCTCAGTCCGGGAACAAATGCGCCAGATTTTTTAAGATTATCTGCTGTCTCGCGGGGATCGAACACCATTGCCGTGTAAAAAAATGCAAAGAACACAATCGCGGTTGTAAATACGACAACATAGAGAACTGAACCCGGGCTCAGTGCCTGACCAATACGAGCAAGCCACTCCATTCCTGGCACATTGGAAAACCACCCAGACAGCGTGGCGGGAAGCAAAATGATACTGGAAGCAAATATTGGCGGAATCACTCCCGACATGTTCACCTTCAGGGGCATGTGAGTACTCTGGCCACCATAGATTTTGCGCCCCATCTGGCGCTTCGGGTACTGGATGGGGATCCGCCGCTGCGCACTTTCCATAAAAACCACGAATCCAAGCACGGCGAGAGCTACGACGAACAGTACCAGGACAAACAGGGGCTGAAACTGCCCAGTACGCACGAGTTCAAGCGTTGTGCCAAGAGCGTCGGGAAGCCCTGCCACGATGCCTGCAAATATTATAATTGAAATCCCGTTGCCGACACCCCGTTCAGTTATCTGCTCACCAAGCCACATCAGGAAAAGGGTACCTGCCGTCAGGGTAATGGTCGTGGTAAACAGAAATACCGTCCCAGGATCAATTACTACTGGCGAACTTCCAGATCGCATTTTCTCAATGGCCACCGCGATCCCAAGTCCCTGGAGAACAGACAGGATAACCGTAGCGTAGCGCGTGTACTCTGTAATTTTTCTGCGTCCGGCTTCCCCCTCTTTTTTCAGCTCCTCAATATGAGGCACAACAGATCCGGCAAGCTGAAAAATGATGGACGCACTAATGTAAGGCATAATGCCAAGAGCAAAAACGGTCAGCCTTGATAACGCACCACCGGAAAACATGTTAAACATTCCCAAGATGGTTCCCTGTTGGGCATGGAAAAACGAGGCCATGGCCTGAGGGTCAATCCCTGGGACAGGGATATGCGCACCAATCCTGAAAACCAGAAGAGCACCCAGAAGAAAAAAAATACGGTTTCTGAGTTCAGAAACTTTACCAGGATTTTGCGTTACACTGGTTATCTGGCCCTGCCGCGCCATTAATTCTCAACCTTGCCGCCAGCAAGTTCGATGGCTTTCCTAGCTCCGGCACTGGCGCGAAGGCCTTTGACCGTGATAGCAGACCGAATCTCCCCAGTCTGGATTATCTTGACCGCTGTGCACGTTCCGCGCACAAAACGGCGTAGACGAAGCGCCTCAAGATCAACAAAGCCGGCGATGGAAGCCGACTCAAGCATGTCCAGGGTAATCTCTATTATGGCCGTCGCCTGGGCATTCCGGAATCCCCGCTTGGGGATCCGCCGCTGGAGAGGCATCTGACCACCCTCAAAACCCACCTTGTGATAGCCGCCTGAACGGGCATGCTGTCCCTTGTGGCCCCGGCCAGCAGTTTTCCCAAGCCCACTTCCAATTCCGCGACCGACACGGACACGATCACGCTTCGCACCAATTGCCGGTGCTATGGTATTAAGCTTCATGAAAGTTCTTCCCATTTCAGAAGATAAGGAATTTTCCGGATCATGCCCCGAATTTCAGGCGTATCAATCAGATCAACCGCCTGCCATGTACGTCTCAGGCCTAGGCCGCGCACAGTCATTCGATGCTTTTCCGTCACTCCTATAAGGCTTTTGACAAGTGTGACCCGGAGTTTATGACTCATGGCTGGCTCCTACGGTATCTCCGCGGATTTCCTTAAGTGACTTGCCGCGCTTCATTGCAATCGCCTGCGGACTTGCAAGCTTTTCAAAAGCATTAAAAGTTGCCCTTACAACATTGATGGGATTGTTGGACCCAAGGGATTTGGCAACAACATTGCGAAGACCAGCAGCTTCGCAAACCGCCCGCATGGCTCCACCAGCAATCACACCACTACCCTCAGGAGCCGGACGGAGAATTACCCGGGCAGCCCCGTGTCGACCCTCAACTGGAAATGGAATGGTTCCACGCATCAGCGGAACCTGTGACATAAACCTTCGAGCACGCTCTGTAGCTTTCTGAATACCAGCCGGGACTTCCTTGGCCTTGCCGCGGCCAAAACCAACTTTTCCGTCTCCATCTCCTACAACCATAAGGGCAGCAAATCCGAACTGACGCCCACCCTTTACGACCTTGGACACGCGGTTAATGTGGATTAGCTTTTCATGCATCCCATCTCCCGGCTGCTGACTTTCGCGATTTTCTCTTGCCATCTCAGAACTCCATCAAAATGATAGGCCGCCTTCTCGAGCACCTTCAGCTAGGGCCTTAACCCGGCCATGGTAGCGATATCCGCTCCGGTCAAAAGCAACCTGAACAATTCCAAGCTCCTTTGCCTTGCCAGCAACACGTATTCCAATCTGGCTGGCTCCCTGAACGTTAGAGCCACGGATGTCGGATTCTCGCACGGGCTTTTCAAGACTTGAGGCTTGAGCAAGCACTCTGCCAGTTGAATCATCAATTATCTGGGCATAGATATGCTTGCCGGAACGAAACACACAAAGACGCGGCTTGCCCTGTTCTGCAATTCGTATACGTGTTTTCCGGGACCGCCTCAACCGCGCTGCATTTTTATCCATCAGCATATCCTCTTATTTCTTTTTCGCCTCTTTACGGCGGATATTTTCACCTGCGTACCGCACACCTTTCCCCTTGTATGGCTCTGGTGGTCGGAAAGCGCGAATATCAGCAGCTACCTGGCCAACAAGCTGCTTGTCGCTTCCACGGATAACTATCTCGGTCTGCGTAGGCGTCTCGACCGCGATGTTATCAGGAACCGGGTAGTCTACAGGATGGGAAAATCCGAGGCTGAGGCTAAGGATATTTCCCTTGGCCTGTGCACGGTAGCCAACACCGGTGATTTCGAGCTTCCGCACAAAACCTTGGGAAACTCCCTGCACCATATTGTTGAGCAGCGCACGAAGCGTTCCAGCATGGCTAGAACTCCCTTTATCCCAAAGCAGGTGGGCAACACCGTCCTGAAGCTCTACCCGAACTCCCGGAGCAACCGCCGCTGCCAGTTGACCTTTTGGTCCCTTTACCGAAACAGACCCATCTGTAAGATTAATTTCTACATCTTTGGGCAGCGTGATGGGCTGCTTTGCAACTCGCGACATAACCGCCTCCCTTGATCAGGACACCACGCAAAGCACCTCACCACCTATACCGGCGGCGCGTGCTGCGCGATCTGTCATTATCCCCTGGGATGTAGAAACAATGGCTATCCCATAACCATCCCGCACCCGGGGCAGATCCTGTGAACCGCGATATATCCGCACACCGGGGCGGCTTACCCTACGGATTTCGGATATCACCCCTTCGCCTGCGTAGTATTTCAGTCCCAAGCGAAGGCTTGGATGTCCACCCTGAACATCGTCCGCCACTTCTGCAATATATCCTTCCTCGAGGAGCACACGGGCAATCGCCCGTTTCAGTTTCGAGGCTGGAATCTGTACGGTACCTTTTCCGACTGCCTGCGCATTCCGGATGCGGGTCAACATATCTGCAATAGGATCTGTGATGCTCATTTTTCCCTCACCAGCTGCTCTTTACGACGCCGGGAATACTGCCAGCAGATGCATGCTTGCGCAGACATAGACGGCATAGCCCAAACTTGCGGTAGTAACCCCGGGACCGGCCGCACAGTTTGCACCGGTAGTAGGCCCGAACCTGAAATTTCGGAGCCCGTTCCGACTTCGCAATCAATGATTTCTTAGCCACAGCTGCTCACTCCCTCAAGACCGGAAAGGCATTTTGAACGCCTTAAGAAGACCCAGACCTTCGGCATCATTTTTGGCGGTAGTTGTGAATATCACATCCATCCCACGAAGACGGTCGATCTTGTCGTACTCGATTTCCGGAAAAATAATTTGTTCCTTGACGCCCATGGAATAATTTCCACGGCCATCAAAGGAGCGTGGGGCCAACCCTCTGAAATCCCGGATCCGCGGAATGGCGACGCTTACGAGTCGGTCAAGAAATTCGAACATCCGGTCACCACGAAGAGTGACCATGCAGCCGATGGGGTATCCCTCACGGATCTTGAATGCGGCAACAGATTTCCTCGCCCTGGTAACCACAGGCTTCTGTCCAGCAATCCGTGTGAGATCAGCCACGGCGGCTTCAAGTATTTTCTTGTCGCCTACGGCTTCACCAACCCCCATGTTGAGGGTTATTTTCAACAGCCGCGGAACCTCCATCACACTCTTATAGGAAAACTCTTCCATAAGACGCGGGACGATCTGTTCTTTATAAGTTTTATACAAACGGGCTTCCATTTTTGCTGATCCCCTTACCGCTTCGGCAGCACTTCGCCATTGCTCTTGTAGACACGCACTTTTTGCCCGTCTGCAAGAAATTTATATCCAATCCGGTCTGCCTTGCCGGTACCGGAATTGTAGATCGCCAGATTGGAAACGTGGATAGGGGCTTCCTTTTCGACAATGCCACCGGCATTCCCCATGCGGTCAGGCCTTTTATGGCGCTTGACAATATTGACCTTTTCCACGATCGCCCTGTTCTCGTCAGGAAGAACACGAAGCACCTTGCCGTGCTTCCCTTTATCCTTGCCGGCCAGAACTACTACCTCATCATCCTTGCGGATCTTGCTCATTGCCGACTCCTACAATACTTCCGGTGCCAAAGATATGATTTTCATGAAATTGGCACCCCTCAGTTCGCGGGTTACCGGACCAAAAATACGGGTTCCAATAGGCTGGAGCTGGTTGTTCAGAAGCACTGCAGCATTGGAATCAAAACGGATAACGGAACCGTCCTCACGCCTGACACCCTTTTTGGTACGAACTATGAGTGCATTATAGACATCGCCCTTTTTGACTTTTCCCCGCGGGGCAGCATCCTTTACGCTCACCTTGATCACATCCCCAACATCGGCATAACGGCGATGAGACCCACCGAGCACCTTAATGCACATCACCTCTTTTGCACCACTGTTATCCGCAACACTGAGCCGAGTCTGCATTTGGATCACAGATCACCTCCTTCTCCAGCCACGGCACCAATGACGTTAACCAGTCTCCACGTCTTGGTCTTTGAGATTGGCCTGCATTCCTCGATACGAACCACGTCTCCGATGTTGCAGATGTTATCGGCATCATGGGCATGAAATTTCTTCGACCGACGAATGTACTTTTTGTAGAGAGGATGCTGAATTCTGCGCTCTACAAGCACCACCACCGTTTTATCCATCCGGTTGCTAACCACGGTTCCAACCAGACTGCGCGGGTTCTTTTCAGTACTCATACACCACCCCTGGACTTGGCATGGATTTCAGTGCGGACCCGCGAAATTTCTCTGCGAACGGCCCGAATTCGCGCTGTATTGGCTAGCTGACCGGTGGCGTGCTGCATCCTAAGCGCAAACTGTTCCTGAAGGAGCGACATGAGTCGTTCACGACATTCAGCCAAACCAATAGTTCCGTATTTCTGCACGTTCATCCCATCACCTGCCGTGAGACAAATATTGTTTGTACAGGCAATTTGGCTGCCCCAAGAGTTAGGGCTTCACGAGCCACTTCCTCGGTAACGCCCTCCATTTCATAGAGGACCTTGCCTGGCTGAATTAGGGCAACCCAGTATTCAGGATTTCCCTTCCCTTTTCCCATCCTGACCTCGGCAGGCTTTTTGCTGATCGGCTTGTCAGGAAAGATGCGAACCCAGATCCGGCCACCCCGGCGTACATGCCGGTTAATCGCACGACGGGCAGCCTCAATCTGGCGGGCTGTAATCCGGCCACGAGTAACAGCCTTGAGGCCATATTCTCCAAAACTGACCTTATTCCCTCTGGTCGCAATACCACGATTGCGTCCCTTATGCTGTTTTCTGAATTTAGTGCGTTTGGGTTGCAGCATCGTAGACTCCCGTCACTTCTGCAGGACGCTTCCGCTCTGCGCGGAGCTCCACTCAAGGATTTCTCCCTTAAAAATCCAGACCTTTATGCCAATCACTCCATAGGTCGTTTTCGCCTCGGCGAAACCGTAATCAATATCTGCGCGCAGAGTGTGTAGGGGTACCCTTCCTTCACGGTACCATTCAGTCCTCGCGATTTCTGCTCCACCCAGCCTTCCAGCGCAGTTAATCCTCATGCCAAGCGCTCCAAACCGCATCGCATTGGTGACTGCGCGTTTCATCGCGCGGCGGAACATGATCCGCCGCTCAAGTTGCTGCGCGACACTTTCCGCAACAAGCTGCGCGTCAAGTTCGGGCTTGCGGATCTCCTCAACATTGATATGGACCGGCACTCCCATCCGTTTTTGCACATCCGTGCGAAGCTTTTCAATATCTTCGCCCTTTTTTCCAATGACAACGCCCGGTCTCGCTGTATGAATCGTAATCCGGGCACTGCGCGCAGGCCTCTCAATAGTAATCTGGGAAATTGCAGCGCCATCAAGACGCTTGCGTATAAACTCGCGTACCTTGATGTCCTCTAGCAGTTTTTCCTTGAAATCTCCCTTGCCATACCACCGGGAGTTCCAATTCTTAATGATTCCCAGACGCAGTCCGGTCGGATTGGTTTTCTGGCCCATATCTTCCTCGATTAATGCTCGGCCACAATTATGGTGATATGACTCGTGCGCTTGAGAATCCGGCTGCCGCGCCCCTTGGCACGAGCCGCGAATCTCTTGAGCACAGCCCCACCATCTATGGTAATGCTTTCTACATAAAGGGCATCAACATCTGCTCCTTCATTGTTCTCGGCATTGGCGATTGCGGATTCAAGACACTTGCGTATGGGCAGAGCTGCCTTTTTTCTTGTAAAGCGCAGAATGTCCAACGCCTGGTCTACTGGTTGCCCACGTACAAGGTCAGCCACAAGCCTGGCTTTTTGCGGCGACATCTGCAAACCTTTCAGAACAGCAGTTGCTTTCATGATTTCGGCTCCTCAGCGCTTGGCTTTCTTGTCCGCACTGTGCCCCTTAAATGTGCGGGTAAGGGAAAACTCGCCAAGCTTATGCCCGACCATATTTTCGTTAACCACCACTGGAATATGCTGTTTTCCATTGTGTACGCTGATTGTGAGCCCAATAAAATCAGGAGTAATCGTAGAACGCCGCGACCAGGTCTTAATGGGCTTGCGGCTGTTACTAGACTGCGCCTCCTGGACTTTTTTCCCCAGATGGGCATCCACAAAGGGACCTTTCTTGATAGAACGTGGCACGTCAGTACCTCTCTAGCAGTTTGCTAACCACGACGGCGGACAATCATGCCGCTCGTCCGCTTATTGCGGCGTGTCCGGAAACCTTTGGTCGGTTGCCCCCACGGGGAGACTGGATGCCGACCACCTGAAGTTCTGCCCTCACCGCCTCCGTGTGGGTGGTCAACCGGGTTCATCGCTACACCGCGAACAGTCGGACGTACGCCTCTCCACCGCTTCGCGCCTGCCTTGCCGAGCTGCCGGGAAGCGTGCTCGTCATTGCTTACCGTCCCAATAGTGGCGCGACATGATACATGAATTTTTCGGACTTCACCAGACTTGAGACGCACCTGGGCATAGTCTCCTTCCCGGGCCATCAGCTGTACGGAGGATCCGGCAGATCTAGCAATCTGACCACCCTTACCCGGCCGCAATTCCAGATTGTGCAATACAGAGCCAACCGGAATATTCCTCAGGGGCATGCAGTTACCAGGCTTGATCGGCGTTTCGTTGCCCGAAAGCACGGTATCCCCTGCAGCCAAACCCTTGGGTGCGAGGATATAACGCCGCTCACCGTCCGCATAACACACCAGGGCAATATGTGCCGTCCGGTTTGGATCATACTCAATGCGCTCGACCTTGGCTGGGATTTCCAGTTTGTCTCTTCGAAAATCCACGATACGGTAATGAACGCGCGGGTGCCCGCCTCCTGCATGCCTGCGAGTTACTCTGCCATTATTGTTTCGGCCGCCCGTATTGCTTTGCCGTTCCAGAAGCGGGCCGTAGCCTTCACCCTTGTGTAAGTGCGGATGGACCACCCGGACAACAAAGCGTCGGCCTGCAGAAGTTGGCTTGGTCCTGATTAGTGCCATATCAATTATCCCCTTATTTTTCAGGCAAGGCCAAAGTCAATGCTGGCGCCTTCAGCGACACGAACATATGCTTTTTTCCAAGCAGAACGTCGCCCAGAATGCCTTCCCATCCGCTTCACTTTTCCTGCATAGTTGAGCGTCTGCACAGAAACTACCGCTACACTAAAAAGCGATTCCACTGCGGACTTGATCTCTTTTTTGGTTGCATCGCTCGCGACGCGGAACACATACTGATTGGACCCCTGCTGAACCAGCGTACTTTTTTCGCTGATCACCGGAGCAAGCAGAACCAAGTACTTGCGTTCGGGATTCATCCGTATACCTCCGCCAGCTTTTCAGCTGCTGTCACATCCATAAGAACCCGACCATAACGAAGCAGGTCTGCAGGACCCACGTCCTGCCATTCAGCAAGACCAACCCGGGGGAAATTCCTGAGCGAGAGCACAAAATTCAGCGAAGGGTCGTTCAGTACCACGAGCACATCGTCACCGCCCGCGCGGCCAAGCCATTCACGGCCATTTTTCGCTTTTGCCTCAGAAAAATCCTCTTTCACAATCAGCTGGAGCCTTTCCTGGCGAAGAAGCTCCGCAAGGGCGGTCTTCATGGCACCGGCCCACATTTTTTTATTGACCTTCTGTTTGTAGCTCTGCAGGGTTCCCGGGAAAGCCCGGCCACCACCACGCCAAATTGGACTCCGGATGCTTCCGGCCCGCGCGCGCCCGCCACCTTTTTGCTTCCAGGGTTTCCGGCCACCACCCCTTACAGCTGAACGGTTTTTCTGGACCGCAGTACCGCTGCGTAGCCCTGCCATCTGGGCCACAACCACCTGGTGGAGCAGGGCTTCGTTGTAGGGAACCGCATAGACTGTATCGGCGAGCTCCACCATATCTTCTTTACCGCTGCTCACCTGCACACTTTTCACCTGCATGGCATACTCCTATCCGCGCACCGCTGGCCGGACGAACACATCTCCGTTCCTGGCTCCCGGAACAGCCCCTTTGACCATCAATAACCGCCGGCCATGATCAATACGCACAAGCTCAAGATTGAGCACTGTTACCTGTTCGTTACCCAACTGGCCGGCCATTTTCTTGCCCTTGAACACACGCCCGGGAGTCTGACGACAGCCGATTGAGCCTGGGGCGCGGTGAGAAAGGGAATTACCGTGGCTCGCCCGGTTACTGCTAAAGTTATGCCGCTTGATTGCTCCCGAAAACCCCTTGCCCTTGCTGGTCCCCGTAACATCAATCAGCTGGCCTTCACTGAACAGGTCAAAACCCACCTCCTGTCCAACGTGATAAGAACCGGACTCATTCAGTCGCCATTCACGCATAAGCTTGCCCGGCTTGATACCAGCCTTCCGGAAGTGCCCCGCCATTGGCGAGGTGACACTCTGGGGCCTAGCCTCGCCACAGCTTATCTGTACAGAATCGTAGCCATCATTTGCGGCAGTCTTGATCTGGCTTACCAGATTGCTTTCCACAAGTATGACCGTTACCGGGACGACGCGACCATCCTCACCCATAATCCGGGTCATGCCCACCTTTCGCCCAATCATGCCGATCGCCATTTTTACACCTTCCTATTACAGCTTGATTTCCACATCAACGCCGGCAGCCAGATCCAGCTTGATCAGGGCGTCGACTGTCTTATCGTTTGGATCCAGTATGTCCAGGAGCCTCTTATGTGTCCTCTGCTCAAACTGGTCGCGAGCGTTCTTATCTACATGCGGAGATCTTAGAACGGTAAAGCGCTCAATTTTTGTAGGCAGGGGAATTGGCCCACACACCCTGGCACCCGTACGACGGGCCGTTTCAACGATTTCCGCGGCAGAGATGTCTAACATCCGATAGTCATATGACTTAAGACGAATCCGAATTTTAGAGCCGTCCATTATTCCACCACCTTGGACACGACGCCGGCGCCGACCGTGCGACCACCTTCACGGACCGCAAACCGCAGGCCTTCTTCCATCGCAATCGGCGCAATCAGCGCAACCTTGAACTGTACATTATCCCCAGGCATCACCATCTC
>DAHXMJ010000017.1 GCA_027365525.1 Acidithiobacillus sp. | reverse complement strand
AAAAAGAACCGGGGCTGGGGCCGACGCGCCGATCTTAATGTACCGCTCACTGACCAGGGCGAAATTGCCGATGACACCCGGATCCGGGCGTCCGTTCCTGCAGTAAAAATGGCGCTGGATGCCGGCGCCGGAGTGATGGTTACTTCCCATCTCGGCCGCCCGGTGGAAGGCGAATTTCATCCCGGGGATTCGCTTGCGCCCGTGGCCAGACATCTTGCCACCCTGCTCGGCTGCCCCGTGCGGCTGCAGGCGGACTGGGTGGAGGGCGGTTTTGAGGTGGCGCCAGGCGAAGTTGTCATGCTGGAAAACTGCCGGATTAACCGGGGTGAAAAGAAGGACGACGACGCCCTCGCCCAGAAGTACGCCAGGCTTTGCGACATCTATGTCAATGACGCGTTCGGAACGGCCCACCGCGCGGAAGCCAGTACGCACGGGATTGCCAAGTACGCCCCGGTTGCCTGTGCCGGTCCGCTTCTTGCCGGCGAGCTGGAGGCGCTGGGCAGGGCCCTGCAAAGCCCAAGGCGTCCGCTGGTCGCGATCGTTGCGGGATCGAAGGTATCCACCAAACTCACTATCCTCAAATCCCTGGCGGACAAGGTAGACCAGCTGGTGGTGGGTGGTGGCATCGCCAATACCTTCATTCTTGCTGGCGGTCACAGTGTTGGAAAGTCCCTCTGTGAGCCCGACCTGTTACCCGAGGCCCAGGCCATCATGGCTGGTGCGCGGGCCAAGGGTGGGGATGTTCCACTGCCGACGGACGTGGTCGTGGCGAAAGAATTTTCTGCAACGGCAGCGTCGCGGACCTGTAGCGTGGACGAGGTAGCCGGAGACGAGATGATTCTGGACATTGGACCCGGCAGTGCAGCTGTGCTGGCAGAGATTCTGCGGGAGGCTGGAACGATTGTCTGGAATGGTCCGGTTGGGGTTTTCGAGTTTGAGGCCTTTGCGGGCGGCACACGCGCCGTTGCCGAGGCCGTCGCCAAAAGCAGTGCCTTTTCCATCGCAGGTGGTGGAGATACCATTGCGGCGATCAACAAGTTCGGTATCGGGGACCGGGTATCCTATATCAGTACCGGCGGTGGTGCTTTCATGGAGTTCCTGGAAGGGAAGACCCTGCCGGCCGTTGCCATACTTGAGGCCCGTGCCCAGGAGGGATAACCCTTGATACGACGCACCAAGATAGTTGCCACTCTGGGGCCGGCCAGTTCAGATGCATCGGTCATTGACCGCCTCATCGAGGCAGGCGTGGATGTGGTGCGCCTCAATTTTTCCCATGGCACTGCGGAAAATCACGTCCGGGTCGCAGCCCTCGTCCGGGAACGGGCGAGAGCCCATGGCCGGGCGATTGGCGTGCTGGCCGACCTGCAGGGACCCAAAATCCGCATTGGCCGGTTTGCTGGAGGCAAGATCCACCTGAACGAGGGAGATCCCTTTGTCCTGGATATCCACTGCAGGGAAGGAGACCAGACGCGGGTGGGAGTTACCTACCCGGAGCTGGTCAACGACGTGGAACGGGGAGCCACCCTGCTCCTGAACGACGGGATGATCGTTCTGTGGGTAGAAAGGGTAGAGGGTCCCGAGATCCACACCCGCGTGGTCCAGGGGGGGGGGAGCTCTCCAACAGCAAGGGGATCAACCGGGCCGGGGGAGGCCTGACGGCTCCTGCGCTCACCGACAAGGACCGGGCCGACATAGTTACCGCGGCCAGTCTCGAGGCAGACTATCTTGCCGTGTCTTTCCCGCGCTGCGCGGCAGACATGGAGGAGGCCCGCCGTCTTTTCCGGGAAGCCGGAGGGCATGGCGCCCTGGTGGCCAAGATTGAAAGGGCGGAGGCGGTGGAAGCCATTGGGGAAATTCTCGCGGTTTCCGAGGCCGTAATGGTGGCACGCGGGGACCTGGGGGTGGAGATAGGGGATGCGGCAGTGCCGCCGGTGCAGAAACGCATTATCGCCATGGCCCACCGGTACAACCGGCTGACCATAACGGCCACGCAGATGATGGAATCCATGATCCATCAGCCTATCCCCACCCGGGCCGAGGTGTCGGATGTGGCCAACGCCGTTCTGGACGGGACAGACGCTGTGATGCTGTCGGCTGAAACCGCCAGCGGCCACTATCCTGTGGAGGCGGTTGCGGCGATGGCGCGCACCTGTCTGGAAGTCGAGCGGGAAATGCCCTGCAGTACAGGCGTTGCGCTGCCCGAGCCCCAGCTGGACCGGGTAGACGAGACCATTGCGGCGGCTGCCATTCTGGCCACACAGCGTGCACCGATTGCCGCGATTGCCGCCTTTACGGAAAGCGGGTCTACGGCACTCTGGCTTTCGCGGGCCCACTCCCGGGTTCCAATCTATGCCCTGACGCCCCAGGTACACACCCGGCGCAGGGTTACCCTTTTCCGTGGCGTACATCCGGTCAATTTCCCCCAGAGCCGACATGACGATCCGACACAGGTGATGCGGGCGGCGGAAGACGAGCTCCGGCGGCGGGGCGTTGTGCGGGATGGTGATCTCATCCTGATCACCATCGGAGAGCCGATTGGTGCCCCTGGGGGAACAAATACCCTGAAGCTGGTGCGGGTGGGGGATACGGCCACTAGGACCTGATCCGGAAGGGGGCGCCTGCAGGGTGGTATTGCACACGCTGGCGGGGCTGATTAGCATGTTACAAGAATGATTTTCCACTCTACTTAGGGGTATATAGAGATATGGCACTGGTTTCCATGCGGCAACTGCTCGACCACGCGGCCGAGCATGGTTATGGCATTCCCGCCTTCAACGTCAACAACCTGGAGCAGGTCCGCGCAATCATGGAAGCGGCGGCGGCGGTGGATGCGCCCGTGATTCTGCAGGCGTCCGCTGGGGCGCGGAAGTACGCGGGAGAACCTTTCCTGCGTCACCTCATTCTGGCAGCCATCGAAGAATACCCGGACATTCCGGTCGTTCTGCACCAGGATCATGGCGCGAGCCCGGCGGTCTGCATCCAGGCCATCCGCTCCGGATTTTCCAGTGTAATGATGGATGGCTCCCTGCTGGAGGATGCGAAGACCCCGGCGAGCTACGACTACAATGTGGCGGTGACGGCCAAGGTCGTGGAAATGTCGCACGCGGTTGGTGTGACTGTGGAAGGCGAACTTGGCTGCCTGGGATCCCTGGAAACCGGTATGGCCGGCGAGGAAGACGGGGTTGGCGCCGAAGGCTGCCTGAGTCATGACCAGCTTCTGACCGACCCGGAAGAGGCTGCCCAGTTTGTGAAGGCGACCCGGCTGGATGCCCTCGCCATTGCCATTGGCACCAGCCATGGCGCATACAAGTTTACCCAGCCCCCGACGGGGAAGGTCCTGCGTATCGACCGGATCCGCGAGATCCACGAGCGCATCCCGGATACCCATCTGGTCATGCACGGCTCCAGTTCGGTACCCCAGGACTGGCTCAAGGTAATTCATGAATACGGTGGGGACATCGGCGAAACCTACGGGGTTCCTGTGGAAGAAATCCAGGAAGGGATCAAGTACGGCGTGCGCAAGGTCAACATTGACACGGACCTGCGCCTGGCAGCGACCGGCGCCGTGCGCAAGAGTCTGTACACCAATCCCAAGAACTTCGATCCCCGCAAGTTCCTGACGGCCTCCCTGGATGCAATGCGCGACATTTGCCAGCAGCGCTACGAAGCTTTCGGTACTGCGGGACAGGCCAGCCGGATCAAGGTCATTCCCCTCGATACCATGGTCAGGCGCTACAGGGCCGGCGAGCTGGATCCAAGGGTGACCGGCGTCTAGGAAAACATCGGGGCCGCATCAGCGGCCCCGGGTATCTTGGGGCGCCTCCGGGCGCTTTTGCCGTCTTTCAAGGAGTTTTCGATGTCCCAGTTCAAGATTTCTCCATCCATCCTCTCCGCGGACTTTGCGCGGCTGGGGGAAGAAGTTCGTGCTGTTGATGATGCCGGTGCCGACTACATCCATGTGGATGTCATGGACAACCACTTTGTCCCCAATCTGACCATCGGGCCGCTGGTGGTATCCGCCATCCGGCCGCATACGCAGAAGCCGCTGGATGTGCATCTGATGATCAGTCCCGTCGATGCCATAATCCCGGAATTCGCAAGGGCGGGGG
Organism: Acidithiobacillus sp.; assembly: GCA_027365525.1. Lineage (GTDB taxonomy): Bacteria > Pseudomonadota > Gammaproteobacteria > Acidithiobacillales > Acidithiobacillaceae > Igneacidithiobacillus. The sequence continues at coordinate 12,622 of DAHXMJ010000017.1, read as the reverse complement.
CGCAGATCATCACGGTCCATCCAGAGGCGACCATCCATCTGGACCGCACCATACAGCTGATCCACAGCCTCGGGTGCCGTGCGGGAGTTTCACTCAATCCGGCCACTCCCCTGGAGGTCCTGGACTATGTTCTGGAAAGCGTGGACCTCGTTCTGGTGATGAGCGTAAACCCAGGGTTTGGCGGGCAGAGCTTCATTGACTACAGCCTGCGCAAGATAGAGGCCATTCGCCGGCGGATTGATGCTACAGGCAAGGACATCGAGCTTGAGGTGGATGGCGGCATCAAGACGGACAATATCCGGCAGGTAGCGGATGCGGGAGCCAACGTTTTTGTGGCGGGTAGCGCAATATACAATACCCCTGACTACCGGGCCACGATTGCTGCCTTCCGCAGCGCCCTGGCAGGCAGGGGCTGAACCCGTGGCCACCGCCCTGAAGGCATTCCCCGATCCCAGGCTCGTTCTTCTGGATCTGGACGGAACCCTCGTGGATACGGCTCCGGATCTGGCCGAAGCGGCAAACCATGTTCTGGAAACCCTTGGGCGTCCGGCTGCGGAAATGCCGGTGATCCGGGGTTTCATTGGCAATGGGGTCCGGGAACTCGTACGCAGGGCGCTGGCAATCCAGGGAGAGCCGACGGAAGCCGAAGTAGACGCCGCCATGCCCGTGTTCAGCGCCTATTACGGGAAGCACCTGCAGAAGCACAGCCAGGTCTATCCGGGTGTCCGGGAAACCCTGGAACTATTGGGGGAGCAGGGGCGACTGCTGGTATGCATCACCAACAAGGCGGCCCGGTTTACCGAACCACTGCTGGAGAATCTGGGACTGCGCGGGTATTTTGACCTGGTTCTGTCTGGAGATACCCTCCCCAGAAAAAAACCTGACCCCCTTCCGCTGCTGCATGCGGTGGGGCATTTTGGGCTCGACGTGACGCAGGGGCTGCTGGTTGGGGACTCCGTGAACGATACCCAGGCCGCCAGGGCGGCGGGAATGCCCGTGGTCTGCGTGAGCTATGGCTACCGGGGAGACATACCGGTAGAAAGCTTGGCAGCCGATGCGGTAATCGATAATATGGCCGAGCTGCTGGGCCTCCTCCGCTGAAGGCCGGCTTGCAGGCGGGCAGAGGACGGTAAAGTGCCATACGGATGGAACGGAGCTGGTGGAGCATGGCGATGGCGCAGGCCGCCAGGAAAGCGCTGAGACTGGTGCCCTGCTGCTTCTTGAGGTGATCCGTGATTTCTGGCAAGCATTTTGATGCCCTGGCCCACGAGGGCTACACCCGCATTCCCCTGACCCGCGAGATTCTGGCCGATCTGGATACTCCCCTGTCGGCCTACCTGAAGGTGGTCGATGGCCCTTATGCCTACCTGCTGGAGTCTGTCCAGGGGGGAGAGCAGTGGGGGCGCTATTCCATTATCGGTCTGCCGGCCCGTGAGCGGCTTGAGGTCCGGCAGGGGACTGTCCACCACTACCAGGACGGCAGGCTCGCCGCAGAGTACCAGGAGAAGGATCCCCTGGGCTGGATACGGAGGTTCCACGCCAGTTTCCGGGCGGCTGCCCTGCCGGGAATTCCCGAACGGTTTGCCGGAGGGCTGGTAGGCTACTTCGGCTACGACACTGTCCGGTATTTCGAACCCCGTCTTGCCCGGACGGAGCCCCTTCCCGATCCCCTGGACCTGCCGGAAATCCAGCTACTGGTAGCCGATGAACTGCTCCTGTTTGACAACCTGGCAGGAACACTGCGGCTTGTCGTGCAGGCGGACCCACGGCAGCCAGATGCGTATGCCCGGGCCCGGGAGCGGCTGGAAATGCTGCAGCAGCGCCTGCAGGACCCGCTGCCACCTGGAGTGGCCCATCCGGTACAGGGACGCCGGGTAGGAGAAGAAGACTTCCAGTCCAGTTTTTCGCGGGGAGAGTATATGGCGGCCGTGGAGCGGATCCGCGAATACATCCTGGCCGGAGACGTGATGCAGACTGTGCCCTCACAGCGGCTTTCCATTCCCCTCAAAGCCGGGCCGCTGGACCTCTACCGGGCCCTGCGCCGGGTGAATCCATCGCCGTACATGTTTTTTGTGGACCTGGGTGAAACCCATCTGGTGGGTTCCTCGCCAGAGATCCTTGTCCGTGTGGAGGATGGACAGGTGACGGTTCGGCCCATCGCCGGGACCCGCCCGCGCGGGAAAAACCCCGACGAGGATGTGGCCCTGGAAAGGGATCTCCTCGCGGATCCCAAGGAGCGCGCCGAACACCTTATGCTGGTTGACCTGGCGCGCAACGATGTGGGGCGGATCTCCAGGACCGGGTCGGTACGGCTGACGGCGTCTTTTTCGATCGAGCGCTACTCCCACGTCATGCATATTGTTTCCCAGGTAACCGGAGAGCTGGAAAGCGGTCTGGATGCCATGGATGCGCTGCGGGCGACCTTCCCGGCCGGAACCGTATCTGGTGCCCCGAAGATCCGGGCCATGGAGATTATCCGGGAACTGGGCGCCCGGGTGGAAGTGCTGCGGAACGATGCGGTGGACATCGCGGGTATCGAGGCTCTTTCCCCGGAACAGATCTGCATATCCCCTGGGCCCTGCACGCCCACAGAGGCGGGAGTTTCCCTTGCGGCAATCCGGCATTTTGCCGGCCGTCTGCCCATTCTCGGGGTCTGCCTGGGCCACCAGGCCATTGGCCAGGCCTTTGGTGGCCGGGTAGTCCGTGCCCACCAGGTGATGCATGGCAAGACCTCTCCCATCTTTCATGGGGGTGCCGGGGTTTTTGCTGGGCTTCCGGATCCGTTTACGGCCACCCGCTACCACTCGCTGGTGGTTGCCCGAGAGGGCCTGCCGGAGTGCCTGGAAATTACCGCCTGGACAGAGGAGGGGGAAATTATGGGGCTGCGCCACCGGACCATGCCGGTGGAAGGCGTGCAGTTCCACCCGGAATCGATCCTCAGTGAACACGGCAGGGAGCTGTTGGCCAACTTCCTGTGCCAGCAGGGCCAGCCATGAACGTGCCGGGGATACTGGAGAGGATTGTCGCAGGAGAGGATCTGTCCGGCCGGGAAGCAGAGGCCGTGTTTTCGGCGGTCATGGCCGGGGAATGGACCCCTGCCCAGCTGGGTGCCCTGCTGATGGGCCTGCGCATGAAGGGCCAGCGGGTGGAAGAACTGGTAGGTGCCACCCGGGCACTGCGGTCGTGCATGACGCGCGTCGAGGTCGGGGTCCGGAACCTGGTTGATACCTGTGGTACGGGGGGGGATGCCTGCCATACCTTTAACATTTCGACTGCCGCGGCGGTAGTGGCGGCCGCGGGGGGCGCGCGGGTGGCCAAGCACGGCAACCGCGCAGTGTCCGGACGCAGTGGCAGCGCGGATGTTCTGGAGGCGGCGGGACTGAATCTTGCCCTTGCGCCCGAACAGGTGGCGGCCTCCATCGAAAAGGTCGGCATCGGTTTCCTTTTTGCTCCGGCCCTCCATGGCGCCATGCGACACGCGGCAGGTCCGCGGCGGGAACTGGGCATCCGTTCCCTGTTCAACCTGATGGGGCCCCTCAGCAATCCGGCCGGGGCGCCCCATCAGGTGCTGGGCGTCTATTCGCAGGCCTGGCTCGTCCCCATGGCCGAGGCGGCACGGGAGCTGGGGGGGGACCATGTACTGGTGGTCCATGGCCATGACGGTCTGGATGAACTCAGTCTTTCCGGACCGTCGGAGGTAGCCGAGCTGCGCGATGGACAGATTGTGCGCTACCGCATTCACCCCGCACAGTTCGATCTGGAAGCCGCTCCCCTCTCCGCCCTCCAGATTGCAGATGTGGCCAGCGCTGTTACGGCCTTTACGGACGTCCTCCAGAACCGGCCGGGTCCACGGCGGGAGGTGGTACTGCTGAACGCCGGGGCTGCCCTGTATGCGGCGGATATGGCGCCTACCCTGGCTGCCGGTGTCGGGCTGGCCCGGGAGGTCCTGGAAACCGGAGCGGTATGGGAACGCTGGCAGGCGCTGGTTGATTTTTCCTGGAATCCCTGAGAAATATGGAAGATACCCTCAAGACCATTCTGGACCACAAGCAGGAAGAGTTGCGGGTGCGACGCGCCCGTTTGTCCCTGACGGAAATCCAGTCTGCAGCCAGACTGGCTGCCCCGCCCCGGGATTTTGCCGGTGCGCTTCAGCGGAAAATTTCGGACGGGCAGCCTGCGGTTATCGCCGAAGTCAAAAAGGCGTCGCCCTCGGCAGGCATCATCCGTCCAGACTTCAATCCCGTCAGTATCGCCAGGGACTATGCGGCCCATGGAGCGGCCTGTCTTTCTGTCCTGACAGACGAGATTTTTTTCCAGGGTGCAGATGCCTATCTGACGGCAGCCCGGTCAGCCTGCAGCCTTCCGGTCCTGCGCAAGGATTTCTGTTTGGATCCGTATCAGGTCTGGGAAGCCCGTGCCATTGGCGCCGACGCGATTCTGCTGATTGTGGCAGCCATCGCAGACAGCCAGATGGCCGAACTGGAGGCCGTGGCTACCGGGCTGGGGATGGCGGTGCTGGTCGAAGTCCATAATGCCAGGGAGATGGAGAGAGCCCTGCGCCTGCAGACCCCCCTTATTGGAATCAACAACCGCAATCTGCGCACGTTCATTACGGATACCGCCGTGAGTCTGGAACTGCTCCCGAGCGTACCACAGGACCGCATGGCCATTAGCGAGAGCGGGATCCGGACACCGGAGGATGTGTCGCTACTCCGGGCGGCCGGAATCCATGCCTTTCTGGTGGGCGAGGCCTTCATGCGCGCACCGGAACCCGGAGTGGCAATGCAGAAACTGTTTGCCGGTGCATTACTGTGCTAAGGTAGAAAGGGCTGGAGGGGAGGAAATCCGAAAGGTGCAGGCAAAAGTGCAATGGATGGGGCCAGGGCAGATGGCCTTTGTGGCCCGTGCCGACAGTGGACATGCGCTGGTTATGGATGGCGCGGCCGAGATCGGTGGGCAGAACCTGGGGCCCCGGCCCATGGAAATGCTGCTTATGGGGCTTGGAGGCTGTTCCAGTATCGACGTGGTGCTCATCCTGCAGAAATCCCGCCAGGAAATACAGGGCTGTACGGTAGAAATCCGTTCTGAAAGAGCAGAAAGAGATCCGAAAGTATTCACTTCGATCCACCTGCATTTTACTGTGACCGGCCGGGATCTTGACCCGAAACGGGTCGACCATGCCATCCGGCTTTCGGCGGAAAAATACTGCTCAGCCAGCATCATGCTGGGAAAAACGGCCACCATTACCCACGATTTTGAAATCCGCCCCATGGAGTGAACATGGCCCTGGGAAAGGAATGTCCATGCTTCTGAGCAAAACAAGCGAGTATGCCCTGCAGGCCCTTATCTACCTTGCGGCACAGCCTCCTGGAGAGCCGGTACTGAGCCGGGAGATTTCCGAATATCTCCGGGTCCCGGGGCAGTACCTGGCCAAGATACTGCAGGAGCTTGCCAAGCGTGGGGTCCTGGAGTCGTACAAGGGGCGGGGTGGTGGATTTGTCCTGCGCCCGGGTGCAGAGCAGATGAATATCCTGGAGGTGGTGGAAGTGGTCGAGGGGCATCCCTTTGGCCAGGAATGCGTATTGGGACTGAAGGCCTGTGCAGACGAGACGGCCTGTCCGGTCCACTACTCATGGAAGCCCATCAAGGCCCAGGTTATCGATCTCCTAAGTCGGCAGACCATAGGCACGATGGCCGAAGCTGTCCGGGGAGGCCAGTACCGCATCTATCTTCCGGGCGGGCCGGAACTGCGCCTGAGACCGGCACGGGATCCTGCCAGCCACTGAACCCCACCGGCCCACGCCGGAACGCCGCACTCAGATCCAGAGCGCGCCTTGGGTCATGATGCGGGAAAATCCCCGGAGAGCCGCCCGCAACGGTGCCGGCATGGGGGCAGCGCCCAGGCGTTCCGCAGTGCTGGCGTGGCCGGACTCGTCTGCCTGCATCTGTTCCAGGATGGACCTGCTGCGACCGTCTTCGGCAGGGAGACCTCCCAGGTGCTCTTTCAGATGCTCCTCCACGAGATTTTCTATGGCCACTACGAGGCCCAGATTGCTGCCCCTTCCGCGGCGTGCGGCGGCGTAGCCCATGGCCCAGGCAGAGGCGTACCAGATCGGGCCCAGCAGGCTGGGGTGGCTGCCCAGCTCCCGCAGCCGGTCCTCACACCAGCGGAGATGGTCCTCCTCTTCCTGGCGCGCCCTGAGCAGAACCGCGCGGAGGTCAGGGTCCTCCGTTCCGGCAGCCTGCCCCGTATAGAGTGCCTGGGCCATGACCTCGCCGGCATGGTTGACCCGCATCATCCGTCCGGCCTGCTGCCGGTCCCAGGGGCGGAGCAGTGGATCGTCCTGTCCGCCAGCCGGGTTGGGGCGACCGCTACCGCGACTGTTTCCGGTCAGTGTCCGCAGGGCATTGTCTACGCTGCTGATAAGAAAATCGCTGAACATTCTGCCTCCATCCTGACCGGGAAAGGAATTTTGCGTTATGATGGAGACTGCAACGGCAGGGGTCAATGCGCATGGAATCCGGATTTTACCAGAGGCACCTTTTTATCTGCCTGAACCGCAGGGAGGAGGGCGAACAGTCCTGCAACAGCAGCGGGCTGGCCGAGGAAGCGTTCCATGCCGCGAAAAGGCATGCGAAGACCCTGGGCATTCACGCGGAGGGGCGTACCCGTGTCAACCGCTGCGGCTGTCTTGGACGCTGCGGCCAGGGACCGGTGGCGGTAGTCTACCCCGATGGCATCTGGTATACGTACGTCGATGCAGAAGACGTACAGGAGATTGTCGAATCCCATCTGCGGGATGGACATCCGGTTGAACGGCTCCGGATCTGATGCTTCCCATTGACCGCAGCCATCTCTACGATGGCAAGGAACTGGCGCTTGAGTGTGTCGGTGAGGCTGTCACAATTTCCGGACCGGCAGGCCTTCTCGAGGGGCTTACAGCCTGTCCGGAAAAGGAGACCCGCGGTGCCGTTGCCGTGATTCTCCATCCGCATCCACTTTATGGCGGAACCTTCAACAACAAGGTCGTCCATTCCCTGAGCAGAACCTGCAACCTGCTGGGCATTCCTTCGCTGCGCTTCAATTTCCGGGGGGTGGGGAAAAGCGCCGGTATCTATGATGACGGCCGGGGGGAAGTAGAGGACTGTCTGGCAGCACTGGACTGGGTGTCTGACCGCCGTCCTGGGTTTGATATCTGGCTGGCCGGTTTCTCGTTTGGCGCCTATGTTGCCTATCAGGTGGCCGGCCGTGATTCCCGGGTCCAGCGTCTGGTCACAGTGGCTCCTCCGGTCAGCCTTTTTGATTTTTCGCACATCCCCGTACCGACCTGCCCATGGACCCTGATCCAGGGAGAACTGGACGAACTGGTCCCTGTGGAGACTGTTTCCTGCTGGGTGGCCGGCCTGTCCGTTTCCCCCACGCAGTTCTATCTTCCGGCAGACCATTTTTTCCATGGCCAGCTCAATACCCTCCAGAATGTCCTGCTGGAACACTTGGCTGGCGATGCCCGGGCAGTGGCAGCCGCCTCTCCCTGCCGTGAATTCGGTACGGCTTGAACTGCGCGCGCTGCGCAAAAGTTATGGCGGGCACCCGGTTCTTGGGGGACTCAGCCTGCAGATTTCTCCCGGGGAATGTTATGCCCTGCTGGGACCCAACGGGGCAGGAAAAAGTACTACGATCCGGGCGATTCAGGGGCTGACTCCGCTGGATGGCGGAGAGGTTCTGCTGGATGGCCGTCCTGTGGACGAGTGGCCTGGGGGTGGACGGGGTTTCATGGGTATTGTGCCCCAGAGTGACAATCTGGATCCCGATTTTACGGTTTCCGAGAACCTCCGGGTGTATGGACGCTATTACGGGCTGTCTTCCAGGGTGGTGCAGCAGCGGATGACAGAACTTCTGGAATTTGTCTCTCTCCAGGAAGCGGCACAGCGGCCCATTCAGGCGCTATCGGGAGGGATGAAGAGGCGCCTGACCATCGCCAGGGCACTCATACACCAGCCCCGGCTCCTGCTGCTGGATGAACCCAGTACCGGCCTGGATCCCCAGGCAAGACATCTTATCTGGCAGCGGCTGCGGGACCTTCGCCGTCAGGGGGTGACCCTTCTGCTGACAACCCACTATCTGGAGGAGGCAGAGCGTCTGGCCGACAGGGTCGGGATCATCGACCATGGCCGGCTACTTGCAGAAGACAGCCCTGCAGCCCTGATCCAGACCCATATTCCGGGTGAGGTGCTGGAAGTGCGGCGGCAGGACGGGATGCCTCCTGATCCTGGGGGGTGGCACCAGGGGCAGGTGGCCGCCAGTGAGCGGGCCGGTGACACCCTGCTGCTCTATGGTCCAGACCTGTCTGCGGTGCGGGTCCATTTTGCCGGGGATCCTGACGTCCGCCTGCTATCCCGTCAGGCAACCCTGGAAGATGTCTTCCTGCGGCTGACAGGGCGGGAACTGCGGGAGGAGGAAAATCCATGACGGCCCAGGCACGCTGGTGGCCAGGCCGGGGGGCCATTGCCCTGCTCAGCCGGAATTTCCTGGTCTGGCGCAAGTTGCTGGTTCCTAGCCTGCTCGGCAATTTTGGTGATCCCCTTCTCTACCTGCTTGCCCTGGGCTATGGGCTGGGCCATTTTGTGGGGAAAATGGAAAGCCTCCCCTATATGACTTTTATTGCCTCCGGCATCACGGCCAGCAGTATCATGAATACCGCCACCTTTGAGGGGCTGTACTCGGCCTATACCCGCATGAGCATCCAGCAGACATACGCCGCCATTCTGGCCACTCCACTGGAAATTGCCGATATTCTGGGCGGAGAGCTCCTTTGGTGTGCCGTAAAAGGCCTGATCAGCGCGATGGCAATCATCGTTGTGGCGAGCGGCTTTGGAGCCATCAGCTGGCGGTGGCTGTTCCTTGCCCTTCCCGTAATATTTCTGGCAGGTCTCTCCTTTGCCGCGATTGCGCTCTGTTTTACGGCCATAGCGCGAAGCTATGATTTCTTCATGTACTATTTTACCCTGGGCGTAACACCCATGTTCCTGTTCTGTGGGGTTTTCTACCCTATTCATACCCTGCCCCTGCCGGTCCGGGAGATTGCCCTGGTTCTCCCGCTGACTCATGCCGTCCTGCTTCTTCGCCCGCTTCTGACGGGCAGGCTCCCCCCGGATGCAGGGATCCATCTCCTGGTGCTGGGAGGATTCGCCTTTGCAGGCTATATTCTGGCCCTCAGACTGTTCCGGCGGCGGCTTCTGGTGTAGCCAGCCAGGGAAATCCTTCTCCCCCTTGACAGGAATGGGGGTTCAGGATTTAATCGGCATCCCATGGCGCTTTAGCTCAGTTGGTTAGAGCAGCGGAATCATAATCCGCGTGTCCGGGGTTCGAGTCCCTGAAGCGCCACCAAGAAAATCAAGGCTCTAGGCAATGTCCCAGGGCCTTTTCTTTTGCCCATGGGACACTGGCGGGACACTTCGCCGGAAACAGAGGGCACAAAACCGCCCACCCACCCTTACGCTGCACCCCCCTTTTTGGCGGCACCCGGACACCCGCCCGCCCATGGAAAATTGCCCCATTTTGCCCCGCACTGCCCCACAGGTGCCCCATGAGCGGCATGTGTTCTGTAAAGTAGTCAATAATACAGATAGATAGATTGCCAGTAACGCGGATTGTATATCCTCTATTGCCTTTTTTGCCATTGCTGTACCCTGAAAACAGACAAGCCGGGAAGGTGCTACCAACACCCGCCCGGCTCTACCACGGCAAACCGTCAGGAGGCCCGCCAATGGATACCGCAATCATACCAGCGCCAGCCGCTGCCCTCACCACCAGGGGGGCGTGACATGGCCGCCATAGAGAAACGCACCGCACAGGACGGCAGCACCTCCTACCGCGCCAAGGTTCGCCTGCAGGGGCACCCTGTACAGAGCGCAACCTTCCAGCGCCTCACCGACGCCAGACGTTGGGCGCAACAGACAGAGGCCGCCATAAGGGAAGGCCGTTTCTTCGCTACCAGCGAGGCCCGCAAGCATACCCTCGCCGAGGCCGTTTCCCGATACAGGGCCGAGCACCTGGCCGAACTGCGGGACGGGGAACGCCGGGGCCGTCAACTCGACTGGTGGACAGAACGCGCCGGGGCCTTCTCTTTGGTGGAAATCACCGCCGCCCGTATCACCGAGCTGCAGGGCAAACTTGCCGCCGAGCAGATACCCGGCAAGGGTGGGGTAATGCGCCACCGGAGCCCTGCCACCATTAACCGCTACCTCGCCGCCCTCTCTGGTGTGCTCTCTGTAGCCGCCAGGCAATGGCAATGGCTGGAACGCTCACCAATGGAAAGCGTGGCCAAGCGCAAAGAGCCACCGGGCCGGGTTCGGTATCTGTCAGACGGGGAAAGGGACGTGCTACTGCGGGAAAGCGCCAGGCATGAGGATTTGCACCTGTTCGTGCTGCTGAGCCTTTCCACTGGGGCGCGCAAGTCCGAAATCATGAACCTTGAATGGCGGCAGATAGATATGCAGCGCCGTGTCATTGAACTGGAGCACACGAAGAACAAAACGCGCCGGAGCCTGCCCATTGTGGCCCCCGTGCTGGCACTGCTGCAAAAGCGGGTGCGCCGCCTGGATTCGCCGCTACTCTTTCCCGGCCACCGCAACCCCCGCAAGCCTCTGGTCATTGAAGCCCCATGGCGCGAGGCCATAGCCGCCGCCGGTATCGAAGGGTTCCGGATCCACGACATGCGGCACTCTTGCGCCTCATGGCTTGCAATGGCCGGGGTTCCAATGGGAACGATTGCCGAGATTCTCGGGCACAAGTCCCTGCAAATGACAAAGCGGTATAGCCACCTCAGCACTGAGCACCTCGCCGGGGTGCTGGAATCGGTAACGGGCAAAATGCTTGGGGGTGGACAATGAGTTCCAGCGACTTTATGGACACGCCAGAGACAGAGGAAGAGGGCCGCAAGCGTAACGAGGACTTCAACCGCGCCCATGCCGAGGGCAAAGTATCAGACAGGGATTTTGCCCACGCCTACATTCAAGGGGCGCTTGCTCGCTGGCAACTCGCCGCATGGAAGGCGGCAGGCGGTCCCGAAATCGTGCCCGACAATTTCATGGAAGGCAGGCCGCCAATCGAGAGCGTGGGGATTCCAGACATAGACGAGGCATTGCCTCTCTCCTGCAAGCCTCAGCATGTTTTTCTTTCGACGCTGGCCTATCTCATGCGCGAGAAGGACAACGCCCTGGAAATCGCCAGCAACCGGGCCGAGAAGTGCGACAAGGCAGCGGCATTACTCAGGGAGGCCGCCGAACTACTGAAAGGTGCCGATAATGAGCCGCTTGCCCACATGGTGGACGCCCTCGCGCCTTGGGCAGAGCGTGGGAAATATGGGCGCGTGTTCCCCGTCAACATGAGCGGAAACTACCTGCAAGCCACCCAGAGCACCGACGCCCTCACCGCTTCCTTGGCGGGCAAGCGGGGCAAAGCAACCCGGCAAGCGGCAGTTATCAAGGCGCTGGTGGCACTGTTCCCCCAAGAACCGGGATTCTGGGAAGGTGGCGGGTATTCTCTCGCCGCAAGACTGGCGACGCTTTGCGTAGGGCACAAAGTAACCGCCCAGGCCGTCAACAGCGTAGTCAAACAGGCCCAGCGAACAGCGCCAGCACCAAAACCGGAACCCGTACAGGCCACCAAGGAAAGAGACACAGGGGACTATCTGGTGCGTCTATTCAGCAAGCCTAAACAATAATAGCCATTTTTTACCCCTAAACTATTTAGCCCAATTTAATTGGCTTTTCCGTTTATGTATTCCCTTTTTTTACGCTTTGCATGTCGCCGGGGCATTCCGGCATTCTTTGGCATGGTGAAGCAAAATGGAAAACGGAAAACTTAAGACAGTCAAACAGTTCTGCGCGGAAAACCCAGCTTTTACGGAATCTGGTTTGCGCTCTGTAATTTTCTGGCGTGGCGATTTTCTGGAAGAACAGGGTGCCATTTGCAGGGTGGGCCGCCGGGTACTTGTCGACGGCAGCCGGTTTATCGAACTGGCAAAGTCCGGGCAGCTTCGCACGGTGAGGGGTGCAGCATGAGCGGGGGTCTCTGGTTTGTAATGACCCACCGGAATCTGCACAGCTACGATGCCAATTGGGCCATGGTGGGGGGTGTTTTCATACCCGGCGCCTGGTGGGGCCGCTGGAAGTTATACCAGTCGACCCAGGTACGAATGGCTGCCCCCGCTTCTTCCCGGGAGGCAAAGCGATGCAGCCAGATACACTGCTCCTTCAGTGTCCGGAAGAAGCGTTTGATCATCCCGTTCTGTTGCTGGGTATGCGGCTGGATGAATTCCTGCTGCATCCCGTACCGCCGAACGGTGGCGGTGAAACGCCGTGAGGTAAAAATCAGGCCGTTATCACTGCGTAGAGTGAGAGGGTGCCGCAACCGCGCCAGGCTGCCAAAGCGCCGGATCAGGGCGTCCTCCAGGGTAGCCTCCGCCGCCTGGGCATTTCCTGCTGGTGTCAGCCGCCACGCCAGAAGTTCCCGTGTATGACAGTCCATAACCGCCGTCAGCGCCATCCAGCGGTTCTGGTCCCCGCACCAGATGCGGGTCAGGTCCGTCGCCCAGCGTTCATTCGGACGACTGGCGAC
>DAHXMJ010000015.1 GCA_027365525.1 Acidithiobacillus sp. | reverse complement strand
CGGTGGAACTGGTGCAGGGACTGCTCCAGAATCCCCTGCCCGGAGATACGATCCTTAACATCAATGTCCCCGATCTGCCTTATGAGGACCTGCAGGGGTTTGAGGTGACCCGTCTTGGGCGGCGCCACCGCAGTGAAATGCTCATGCCGGCCGTGGATCCTCGGGGGGAACCCGTATACTGGATCGGGCCTTCAGGACGGGAGGCGGATGCCGGGCCAGGGACAGATTTCGATGCGGTCCGTCGGGGGAAGGTATCTATCACTCCCCTCGACCTGGACATGACACGCTACGCCTTTATGGAGGATCTTGGCCGGTGGCTCGAGTGCTGGAGGTCCTGAAGCCGGATGTGGGGATGATCTCCCCCCGGACCAGGGCCCGCATGGTTTCCAGGCTCCGGGGCGAAGGAATCCGGAACGGCCTGGTACTGGACGTTATGGAAGCCGTGCCCAGACATCTTTTTGTTGCAGAGGCCCTGGCGAGCCGCGCCTATGAGCCGGTTTCCCTGCCCATTGGCTATGGCCAGACCATCTCGCAGCCCTTCATTGTGGCACGGATGCTGGAAGCACTTCTGGAAGACGGGGTTCCCCGGCGGGTGCTGGAGATTGGTACCGGCTCCGGGTACCACACGGCACTGCTGGCAGCCCTGGGTATCGAAGTATTCAGCATTGAGCGGATTGAAGCACTGCATCATGCGGCCCAGGAACTTCTGCAGAGGCTCGGCGTCACAAGAGTTACGCTGCGCCTGGGAGACGGATCGCTGGGCTGGCCGGAAAAATCGGAGTTTGACGCCATTGTCTTTACGGCGGCTGTGCCCTGTGCCCTGCCGCCCCTATACCCCCAGCTGCGTCCTGGCGGCCGTCTCCTGGTGCCGGAAGATCTGGGGGAAGGCCAGCGTCTCAGACTGTACCGCTGGGATGGACGGGAAGCACTTGGGGATGATCTGGGGGACTGCTTTTTTGTGCCCCTTCTTGCAGGGACGGTAACGCAAAGAAACCAAAAAGGAGCCTGAAAGATGGGGACAGGGGTACCAGATCTGGCATCTGAGCTGGACGATGGGGAGGAACTGCCTGCCACAGGCGAAGAGGTAGAGGAAGACCCGGTCACTCCGGATTTTGGCGGGGATCTTGATGCGACCCAGTGCTATCTCCAGGAGATTGGTCACAGTCCCCTGCTGACGGCAGAGGAAGAGGTGGTTCTGGGCAGGCTTGTGCAGCAGGGGGATTCCAGGGCAAGGGCCAGGATGATTGAAAGCAATCTCCGGCTGGTGGTCCGGCTGGCCCGGCGTTATGTGCACCGGGGTCTCCCCCTGCTTGACCTTATTGAGGAAGGGAATCTCGGCCTGATCCGGGCCGTGGAAAAATTCGATCCCGAGAGAGGATTCCGCTTTTCTACCTATGCGACCTGGTGGATCCGCCAGAACATTGAACGGGCCCTGATGAACCAGACGCGGACGATCCGTCTCCCGATCCATGTCATGAAGGAAATAGGTTCGGTACTGCGGGCTGCACGCTGCCTTGAGCAGCGCCTCCAGCGCGATCCGACTCCCGAGGAGGTGGCGGCAATGCTGGAGCGGCCTGTACAGGAGGTGCGACAGTGTCTGGAAATGGATGGCCGGGTTACCAGCCTGGATTCCGGAAATGGCCGGGATGGTGAACGGGGATTTGCCGAATCGGTAAGTGATCCCGAGGTGGCGGGTCCTGAGACACTTCTGGAAGACCAGAATCTTGCCCACCGGGTGCAGTGCTGGGTGGGAGGGCTGGGGGAGAAACACCGGATGGTTCTGTTCTGGCGGTTTGGTCTGGACGGGAGTGAAGGTTCCACCCTGGAAGAGGTTGGGGACCGTCTGGGGCTGACCCGGGAACGGGTACGCCAAATCCAGGTCGAGGCGCTGATAATGCTGCGCCGCCGCATTGAGGCGGAGGGGCTGGAGGCCTGCAGCCTTTTTTCCTGAATGGTGCTAGTCCAGGACAGGAAGCAGGGCTGCCACCACCTGACGGTCTTCTGCCAGCAGGATGTTGTAGGTGCGGCAGGCGGCCCTGCTGTCCATGATTTCTACCGCCGGGGTGTGCTGGCGGAGAGTTCCAGTCAGGGAAAGCAGCATTTTCTGGTGCTGCCCGGTTCCGACGATCAGGATTTCCGGGGAATGTTCCAGGATCCCACTGAAATGTTCTGCTCCGAGCTGGTCTGCCATTTCTGGCCCCCAAGGGCTGACCAGCCAGTCTGCTCCGACCAGGATGCCGTGTCCATGGTGTGTTCCCTGAACTACAAATCCCCCGGCATCGTAGGCCTGGATGAAATTTGAGCGGGTGTCCGTCTGCCTGTGGAGTTTCATGGCGGCTCCTGTGTGTAACATTGACAGTCCAGTCTGCCCTTACTATTGTTCTCCGATTTTGGTGCGCGCCACAAGGCCAAGGTCCAAACTGTCATGAATAGCGATTTCGAGCGGATCCGTCGTCTTCCTCCCTATGTTTTCAACATAGTGACGGATCTCAAGCTCCAGGCCCGCAAGCGGGGGGAAGATATCATCGACTTTGGCATGGGCAATCCTGACCAGCCAACGCCGCAGTTTATCGTTGACAAGCTCTGCGAGACGGCACAGCGGGGAGACACCCACCGGTACAGCGTTTCCAGGGGGATCCCGCGCCTGCGCAGGGCCATTGCAAACTGGTATGACCGGCGGTTTGGCGTGCAGGTCGATCCAGAATCCGAAGCGATCGTGACCATCGGTTCCAAGGAAGGTCTGGCACATCTGGCTCTGGCGACCATGGGCCCCGGCGATACCGTGCTTGTGCCGAGTCCGACCTACCCAATCCATCCCTACGGGTTCGTGATTGCCGGTGCCGATGTGCGCCATGTACCCATGCTTCCAGGCCTGGATTTTTTTGAGGAACTCGAAAAGGCGGTAAAAGCTGCCTGGCCGAAGCCCAAGATGCTGGTGATCAATTTCCCCCATAACCCGACAGCCGCTGTGGTCGATGAAGATTTTTTCCGCCGCATCGTGGAGTTTGCCAAGGAACACCGCATCTGGGTGGTGCATGACCTGGCCTATGCGGACATTGTGTTTGACGGTTACCGGGCGCCCAGCTTTCTCCAGGTACCCGGAGCGAAAGATGTGGGCGTGGAATTCTTCACGCTTTCCAAAAGCTACAACATGCCCGGCTGGCGGGTGGGGTTTGCAGCCGGCAATCCCCGGCTCATTGGAGCCCTGTCGCGTATCAAGAGCTATCTGGATTACGGCACCTTTACGCCCATCCAGGTTGCCTCCATTGCAGCCCTTGAAGGACCCCAGGAGTGTGTCGAGGAGATCCGGAGCATGTACGAGCACCGGCGTAATGTACTCTGCGACGGCCTGGAAGCCGCGGGCTGGGCGGTGGAGCGGCCGAAGGCGACGATGTTTGTTTGGGCCCGTATCCCCGAGGGACTTCAGGGGAAGGGATCGCTGGAATTTTCCAAGATGGTGCTGGAGCGGGCCAAGGTTGCCGTCAGTCCGGGTATCGGATTCGGGGAGCTGGGGGATGGCTATGTCCGCTTTGGGCTCGTGGAAAACGAGCAGCGTACCCGCCAGGCCATCCGGGGGATCAAGCAGATGTTCCGGGAAGGCTGGTGATGGCTGCAGAGGCGGCTCCTGTCCGCATAGGTATTCTCGGCATGGGAACGGTTGGCCAGGGTACCGTGCGGGTCCTGCAGCGCAATGCCGGGGAAATTGCCCGTCGGGTCGGGCGGGAGCTGCAGGTCGTCCATGCTGCCGTACGCAATCCTGCGCGCCTGCAGGGTCTGTCCCTGGATGCCAGGATCAGCATGGATCCTTGGGCGGTTGTGAGGGATCCGGAAGTGGATGTGCTCGTTGAGGTCATGGGGGGCACCGGACTGGCCCGCGGACTGCTTCTGGAGGCAATTTCCAGGGGCAAGCATGTTGTGACGGCCAACAAGGCCCTGCTGGCCGAACATGGCAACGAAATTTTCAGTGCCGCACAGCAGCAGGGGGTGATGGTGGCCTTTGAAGCTGCCGTAGCGGGCGCGATTCCCATCATCAAGGCCATCCGCGAGGGCCTCGCCGGCAACCGTATCCACTGGCTGGCAGGTATTATCAATGGAACCAGCAACTACATCCTGACACAGATGTACCGCGAAGGCTGGACGTTTTCCCAGGCGCTCGCCATGGCCCAGGAGCTGGGCTATGCGGAGGCAGACCCGGACCTTGATGTGGGTGGTGGGGATGCTGCCCACAAGATTACTCTCATGGCATCCATCGCCTTTGGGATTCCGGTGGATTTTAGCCACTGCCATGTGGAGGGGATACGGCATCTGGAAGCGGAAGATGTAGCTTTCGCCGCCGAGCTGGGATACCGCATCAAGCTTCTGGGCATTGCCAGACAGCGCCCAGAGGGCGTGGAGCTGCGTGTCCATCCGACCCTGGTTCCGGCCAGCCATCTTCTTGCCAGTGTTGAAGGTCCTTTTAACGCCATTCTGGTTGATAGCGATGCTGCAGGCCAGAGCCTCTACTATGGCCGGGGAGCCGGCGGCGATCCTACGGCAAGTGCGGTGGTGGCGGACCTGGTGGATGTGGCACGGACCATGACGGCCGATCCCAGCAACCGGGTTCCCCATCTGGCGTTCCAGCCCGATGCCCTGAGCACTCTGCCAATCCTCCCCATGGCGGATGTGGAGAGCGCCTACTACCTGCGCATCCAGGCCGAAAACCGGCCTGGGGTTCTCGCCCAGGTGGCGGCGGTTCTTGCGGACCATGGTATCTCAATAGAGGCCCTGATCCAGCGCGAACGGGCGTCTGCCGAGTCGGTACCCGTGGTTCTTCTGCTTCACCGCTGCCGGGAAGGGAGCCTGGACGAGGCGCTGAAACGCATTTCTGCCCTGCCAGTTGTTCACCCATCTGTACTGCGCCTGCGGGTGGAATCCCTGGCTGAAGGCTGAGGATCTGTCCGCATTCCGTTTTTCCCTGCAAATTTTTCAGGACCTGCCATGACCCGCTATACCGGAATCATTGACCGCTATCGATCCTTTCTTCCCCTTGCACCGGGAACCCCGGCGGTAAGCCTCTGCGAGGGCAATACCCCCCTTGTTGCTTGCGAGAGGCTGACCCGTGTCCTCGGACTCGACATCCGCCTGTTCCTCAAGTTCGAAGGGCTGAATCCTACCGGTTCCTTCAAGGACCGGGGAATGACCATGGCCGTCACCAAGGCCAGGGAGGAAGGAAGCGAGATGATCATCTGCGCGTCCACCGGCAACACATCAGCCGCTGCCGCCGCCTATGCCGCACGGGCTGGCATGCAGGCCTTTGTGGTGATTCCAGAGGGGAAAATTGCTCTGGGGAAGCTGTCCCAGGCCATGATGCATGGGGCCCAGGTGCTGCAGATCCGCGGCAATTTTGATGCTGGCATGCAGATTGTCCAGGACGTGGCGGCCAGCAATCCCATCACCCTGGTCAATTCCGTAAATCCGTACCGGCTCCAGGGGCAGAAGACAGCGGCTTTCGAGATCATTGAAGCGCTGGGCGAAGCACCGGACTATCACGCCCTGCCGGTAGGCAATGCGGGCAATATTACCGCCCACTGGATGGGATACTGTGAGGCGACCGATGGCCGCAGTCGTCCCGAGGACATGCTTACAGGAGCCTGCCGGTTTTGCAGCGGCCAGTGTCCCTATGGACATGGCCGTCCTGGAAAACGGCCAAAGATGCTGGGATACCAGGCGGCTGGAAGTGCGCCTTTCGTGTCTGGCGGTTTTGTCCGGGATCCGGAAACGCTCGCGACAGCGATCCGTATTGGACGCCCTATGTCCTGGGAGCAGGCACATGTGGTAGAACGGGAAAGTGGTGGCTGGTTTGCCGCCCACAGCGATGAAGGGCTTCTTGAGGCTCAGAAGTGGCTGGCCCGCCATGAAGGCATTTTTTGCGAGCCAGCCTCTGCAGCCTCTGTCGCTGGCGTGATTGCGGATGTCCGCAGTGGCCGGATCGGGGAAGGCGCCACGGTAGTCTGTACCCTTACTGGTCATGGCCTCAAGGATCCGGATACAGCCATTGCCCAGGGCGGAAACGTGCAGACGGTGGAAGCGGATCTGGGGGCGGTGCAGCGGGCCATTCTTGGCGGATAATGGTCGCTGGTTCTGCTGTCTGGCTTGGAGGGCTGCAGGCCTTTCCGGATGAAGAGCCCGGGAGGTTTCTGCCCCGGCTCTGGGGACAGTCCCGCCGCCTGTGGCTGCCGGCGGAGGACGACCTGGAAGTGGCCGGCCGTCTTCTGGGCTTTGGCGGGTGCCTTCCTGCCGCTGCCCTTCTGGCAGAGAGCGAGGGAATCGGTACAGGGGGATACTGGGTCTGGGCGCTGGAACCGGTCACCTTTCTGGGACGGGCCGGGCGTGCCATCCTTGCACCCATGTCTCCCCATCCCGTGGCGGAGGCCGAAGAACAGGCGCTTTTCCGTGCGGCACAGCAGGAGCTGGAAGGTAGTCCCTGGCAGCTGGCCAGGGGCCGGAAAAGATGGTATCTGCTCAGTGCAGAATACCCCGATCTGCGAACCGTGCCTCCGGTGAGCCTCTATGGCAGGGAACCACTGGGGCTGGAACCCCGTGGTCCGGATGCGGGACGCTGCAGTGCCCTGGCAAACCGCCTGCAGATGGCATTGCGGGCCCATTCCATCAACCAGGCGAGGGAACGCGAGGGACTGGAGCCCTGGGGGCTTTTCTGGCCCTGGGGCGAGGGCAGACTTCCAGAAGTTCCTCCGGTCTCCTCCTGGCGGTCCATCCATTCCCGACGCCCGGAACTGCTGGCAGCGGGACTGTGGCTGAATATTCCGGTCCATGAAGGCGAACCTGCGGCAGGGGCTGAACGTCTGCTCTGGGATTACCCGTCTTCCTGGCATCTCCCGGATACCGCAGCCGATTTTGCCGCAGGCTTTCGCCGCTGGACTGCCGGCCGCCGGACGGAGGAAGTCCGCCTGCTGACCGGTCTGCTTCCTCAGGGTGGAGTAGAGTGTGCCCTCTGGCACCCGCGCGACGCGTGGCGCTTCTGGCGCGTTCCCCTGCGTCCCGGAAGCCGGGGTACTCGGCCGGGAAACTGGGAATGAGCCAGTGGCAGCAGCGGGCACGGGTTCTGCCCGAAGAATCCCGGCTATGCGCGTCCGGTCTTCATCCGGTTCTGGCCCGTCTGTACGCCAGCCGTGGGATCGGTGGCAGTGCGGAGCTCTGCCTGGAAGCTTCCTGCCTCAGCCCGGGAGAGGGGCCGCAGGGGCTGCGCGGCCTTGCAGAAGCCGCAGCACTCCTTGCCAGCGCGGTACAGCAGCAGCGGGCAATCATGATTGTGGGAGACTATGACTGCGATGGCGCAACTGCCACGGCGCTGCTCGTGGAAGCACTGCGTCTTTGCGGGGCCCGAAACCTGGATTACATGGTTCCTGACCGTTTCCGGTGGGGATATGGTCTCAGTCCGGCCCTTGTAGCCCATCTGCCAGCCGGGACGGAAGTGCTGGTCACGGTGGATAATGGAATCTCCAGTACCGAGGGTATCGCGCTTGCGCGGGAGCGCGGGATCCAGGTCATTGTCACCGATCACCACCTGCCCGGAGATTTTCTTCCGGACGCCCACGCCATCGTGAATCCCCAGCAGCCAGGCTGCCCGTTTCCGTGGAAAAGTACTGCGGGTGTAGGGGTTGCCTTCTATCTGGCAGCGGCTGTACGAGCCCGCCTGGTGGAATCTGGGGCCTTTTCTGGCACTGCTCCCCGTCTTGGCACACTCTGGGACCTGGTGGCACTGGGTACGGTAGCCGATGTGGTGCCCATGGAATGGAACAACCGGATTCTGGTGCGGCAGGGACTGGAGAGACTCCGTCGGGGAAATGGCCGGATCGGGCTGCAGGTGCTGATGGAACTCGCCGGGCTGGACCAGGGGACGGTGACGGCTGCCAACCTTGCCTTTGCTGTTGCCCCGCGTATCAATGCGGCAGGACGTCTGGAAGATATGAGGATCGGAATCCGACTGCTTCTGGAAACCGATCTGGAGCAGGCCCGTTCCCTGGCGGGAGAGCTCGACGTCCTCAACCGCCAGCGCCGGGGCATGGAAGAGGAAATGGGCGAAGAGGCCGGGAGACTCCTGGCGTTGGCCCCGGAATGCGCGCATAATTTCGGGCTTTGCGTGTATCAGCCGCACTGGCACGCCGGGATTATCGGCATTGTTGCAGGACGGCTGCGGGAGCGCCATCACCGGCCGGCCTTTGTGTTTGCTCCCCTGGAAGATGGCTATCTGCAGGGGTCCGGGCGGTCCATTCCGGGGCTGCATCTACGGGACAGCCTGGGGGATGTGGCCGCCAGGAATCCTGGTCTTCTCGACCGCTTTGGAGGTCACGCCATGGCGGCCGGGCTGCGGCTGAAAGAAAAAGACCTGCAGCGTTTCCACCAGTGCTGGGAAGATGTGTTGCGCGAAAGGCTGGATGTGCGGGACCTGGAGGCTAGGGAGGAGTACGACGGAAAGCTGGCCGATGATGACCTGGATCCGGTTTTTGTCCGGCTTCTTGAGTCTGCCGGCCCTTGGGGGAACCGGTTTCCGGAACCGCTGTTCCGAGGAACTTTTTATGTTCGGGAGCATTTTCCCCTGTCGGGAGGGCACTGCCGGTATATTCTGGAAACGCCCGGCGGGAAACGGCTGGATGCCATCCAGTTCCGGACCGGAGGAACAGTTCCCGGCCCTCTTGTGGAAGCCCTTTACGTTCCTGAGATTAACCGTTTTCGTGGCAGGGAGCAGCTGCAACTGCGGCTACGTGCCCTGCGCAGCAGAAAAGAGGAGTAGCGTCATGGCAGAAATCAGTGAAATCCGGGATCTGGTCACCAATCTTGAGGCCCGGGCTGAAGGCCTTAGGGGGTATCTTTGACCTGGTAGGCAAGGAGGCGCGCCTGGAGGAGGTCCAGCGCGAAAGCGAGGATCCATCCCTCTGGGAAAATCCGGAACGGGCCCAGGCCCTGGGCAGGGAAAAGGTGCAGCTGGAAACTGTGGTGTTTCCCCTCCAGCATCTGGCCAGAACCTTGGAGGATACCCAGGATCTGCTGGAATTGGCCCTGGCGGAAGGGGACAGCGAGCTGCTGGCCGCTGTGGAGAACGATCTGGCGGATGCCCGCAGGACGGTCGAAAAGATGGAATTCCAGCGGATGTTCTCTGGGCTGCAGGATGGAGCGGATGCCTTTGTGGACATCCAGGCAGGTGCTGGAGGAACGGAGGCCCAGGACTGGGCAGAAATGCTGCTGCGCATGTACCTGCACTGGTGTGAGGGACATGGTTTTGCAACCGAGCTGGTAGAGGTGTCCGAGGGGGATGTGGCTGGTATCAAGTCGGCCAGTATCCATGTCCGGGGGGATCATGCTTTCGGCTGGCTGCGTACCGAGACAGGGGTGCACCGTCTGGTGCGGAAATCTCCCTTTGATTCGGGGAACCGGCGGCACACGAGTTTCGCGAGTGTTTTTGTCTATCCTGAAATTGATGACAGTTTCGAAATCGAGATCAACCCCGCAGATCTCAAGGTGGATACCTACCGTTCAAGCGGCGCCGGAGGCCAGCACGTCAACAAGACCGATTCGGCGGTGCGGATTACCCACGTTCCCACTAGCATCGTTGTTGCCTGCCAGACGGACCGTTCCCAGCACAAAAACCGTGCCGAGGCGATGCGCATGCTGCGCTCCAAGCTGTATGAGCTGGAGATGAAGAAGCGGCAGGCAGAAAAACAGCTGATGGAGGACAGCAAGAGCGACATTGGCTGGGGACACCAGATCCGTTCCTATGTGCTGGACCAGTCGCGGATCAAGGATCTGCGGACCGGTGTGGAGGCAGGCGATACGCAGAAGGTGCTGGATGGTGCCCTGGATCCGTTCATTGAGGCAGCTCTCAAGGCCGGATTGTGAGCGCAGGGAAAATGTGGCAGCTAACGCCGCGGAATTCCTGTATGGGGAAGTTTTCGGCGATGGTTGACTGAGGAGGGGCGGGTTGGAACAGGAACGCAACGATCAGATGCAGGTACGCTGGGAAAAGCTGGCCCGGTGGCGCAGGGAAGGTCAGGCCTATCCCAATGGTTTCCGGAGGGATGCCCTTGCAGGCGACATGCAGCGCCGGTGTGCCGACATGGATGCTGCTGCCCTGGAGCAGGAACCTATCCTGGCCCGGCTGGGAGGAAGGCTGATGAGCCGGAGAATCATGGGGAAGGCGAGTTTTGCCGATCTCCAGGATGGCAGCGGCCGTCTCCAGATCTTTCTGGGCCGTGAAAATCTGGGTGAGGGGCTCTACGGCATGTTCCGTGACCTGGACCTGGGGGATATTATTGGCGTGGAGGGAGCCCTGTTCCGGACGAAGGCAGGGGAACTTTCCCTTCGGGCATCCAGCCTGCATCTTCTTGCCAAGGCGCTCCGGCCCCTTCCGGAAAAATGGCATGGACTGAACGATCCGGAAACCCGTTTCCGGCAGCGTTATGTGGACCTGATCGTGACCGAACAGGCGAGAAGGACGTTCCAGATCCGGGCCGGGGCGATAGCCTCCATACGCCGGGGGCTGCTCGACCACGGGTTTCTGGAAGTGGAAACACCCATGATGCAGCCCATTCCGGGTGGGGCAACAGCCAGGCCTTTTGTTACCCATCACCATGCCCTCGACATGACCCTATACCTGCGCATTGCCCCGGAGCTGTACCTCAAGCGGCTGATTGTGGGTGGATTCGAAAAGGTTTTTGAAATCAACCGCAATTTCCGAAATGAAGGCATATCCACACGGCATAACCCGGAATTTACCATGCTCGAGTGGTATGAGGCCTACGCCGACTACCGCCAGGCCATGGACCGGACAGAGGCCCTGATCCGTTCGGCAGCACTCGCTACCCTCGGAACGGAAAGAATCCGCTACCAGGAACAGGATCTGGATCTTGGCCGGCCATTTGCCCGGATGACCGTGGCCGAAGCTGTGCGCAGCCATAACCCGGATCTTCGGGATGCCAACCTGCGTGATCCTCTCCTGCTGGGAGAAAAGCTCCGTGATCTGGGGGTTCCGGTGCGTACCGGCTGGGGATGGGGAAAACGGCTGGTCGAAATTTTTGAGAAAACGGTGGAGACACAGCTGCAGCAGCCGACCTTTATCACAGAATATCCCACGGAAGTGAGTCCTCTTGCGCGGTGCAATGATCTGGAGCCTGAGGTTACGGACCGCTTCGAACTGTTTATTGCCGGCCGGGAGCTGGCCAACGGCTTCTCGGAGCTGAACGACCCTGAGGACCAGGCGCGGCGTTTCCAGAGCCAGGTTCTGGCCAAGGAAGCCGGAGATGAGGAAGCCATGTTTTTTGATTCGGATTATATCCGGGCACTGGAATATGGCATGCCACCGACGGCCGGCGTGGGGCTTGGGATTGACCGTCTGGTCATGCTGCTGGCGGATCAGCCCAGCATCCGTGAAGTGATCCTTTTCCCCCATCTCAGGCCGGAACAGCCGTGAAATTTTTCGAGCTTTGGGTAGGTCTGCGCTATACCCGTGCCAAGCGGAGAAACCATTTCATTTCTTTCATCACGGGCACGGCCATTCTTGGCATGGTCATAGGGGTTGCTGCCCTGATTACGGTCATGGCGGTAATGAACGGATTTGACCACACCCTGCGTTCACGCATCCTCGCCGTCACTTCGGATGTCATCATTCAGGGCAATGGTGTCCCCGTCACAGACTGGCAGTCTGCGGAAAGGCGGCTGTCTGCGGTTCCGGGAGTAACAGGTGTTGCGCCCTATGTGCAATCCCAGGCCATGCTGTCCCATAGCGGTCTCGTCAGCGGGGCTGTCGTTGAGGGGATTGATCCCGCCCTGGAACACCGGGTCAACCAGCTGGCCCGGGACATGAAGGCTGGAAGCCTCCAGGCGCTGGGTTCCCATCACTGGGGAATCGTGCTGGGGCGTGCACTGGCGCGGCAGCTTGGGGTAGGGATTGGAGACCATGTAACCCTGGTTTCTCCCCAGGGAGCCGTAACACCACTGGGGGTGACGCCCGCCCTGCGCCAGTTTACGGTGGTCGGGATTTTTTCCGTAGGCATTTATGCGTACGACAGTGGTATGGCCTATATTGGGCTGCCGGATGCCCAGGCACTGTATGGAATGGGTTCTGGCGTGACAGGCCTTCGCATGCAGATACAGGATCCGTTCCGGGCACCCGTTTTCGCTGCCCGCCTGCAGGAGCATCTGGGCCCATCCTTCTATGTCCGGGACTGGACACAAACACACGAGAATTTTTTCAAGGCGCTGGGCATGGAAAAGCTGGTGATGTTCGTGATTCTTTCCCTGATTGTTGCCGTTGCTGCCTTCAATATTGTGTCCACCCTGGTGATGGTGGTAACCGACAAGGAGCCAGACATTGCCATCCTTCGTACCCTGGGAGTGCGGCCACGCAGCATCATGCTGATTTTTATGGTGCAGGGAGTCGTGATCGGAACCATCGGGACCCTGCTTGGGGTCTTCGGGGGGGTTCTGCTCGCACTTAATATTCCGACAGTGGTTCCTTTTATCGAGAACCTGTTCCATGTACAGTTCCTTTCCCCGCAGGTATATTCCATCAGTCAGCTCCCTTCGAGGCTGGACCCTTGGGATGTGGTCCATGTAGCTGCGGCGGCCCTGCTGATGGGCTGGCTTGCAACCCTTTATCCCTCCTGGCGGGCATCGCGTGTAGATCCGGCCGAGGCCCTTCGGTATGAATGATGGTCCTGTCCTGCAGGTGGAGCACCTGCGTCATGGTTATGCTTTCGGCCCGGAGCGGCTGGTGGTCCTCCGTGACATCTGTCTGGAAGTCGGGCGCGGAGAGCGTGTGGGCATCGTCGGGGCATCGGGTCAGGGCAAAAGTACTCTCCTGCACCTTCTCGGAGGGCTGGAACGTCCGGAGGGAGGAACTGTCCGGGTTCTCGGACGGGACCTGTATGCCCTTTCCGAGGCGGACCGCAGCCAGCTGCGCAATGCAGGTATCGGATTTGTCTACCAGCTCCACCGCCTTCTGCCAGAATTTACGGCTCTCGAAAACGTGCTTCTTCCCCTGCTCATCCGCCGCATGCACCGCAGGATGGCGGAACCGTGGGCCACGGAACTTCTGGAACGTGTCGGCCTGGCGCAGCGGCTGCACCATAAGCCGGGCATGCTTTCCGGAGGTGAGCGCCAGCGGGTGGCTCTTGCCCGGGCCCTGGTTACCCGGCCAGCCCTGCTTCTGGCCGACGAACCTACCGGAAATCTGGACAGTACTGCCGCAGAACGGGTCCACGCACTTATGCTGGAGCTGAATGCAGAGCTGGGTACAGCGATGGTGGTTGTAACCCATGAGCCAGCCCTGGCGGCCCGCATGGCCCGGGTGCTGCATCTGCGCGATGGGACACTGCTGGAAGAAACGGCAGGTGCCTAGGAACGGGCCTGCCGGCGGTGGTAAAGGCGGAAACTGATCCAGAGCCTCCACCCCAAGAGGACGGCCAGGTAGGTGGAGGCGGCCAGAATGGCGCCCATGATCGTGCTTCCAATCCAGGTCACCCAGTACGCATGCCAGAGCCGGTCACCCATGGCAGTGACGCTCATTTTCCCCAGGAACAGGCGGTGCATGTCCGCGTAGTGGATGGTGATGGCGGGAGCAAATGCAATCTGCTGCAGCAGCCAGAAACCGACCTGGTAGGAAGCATAGAAAAAAGGGACTATGGTAAGGGGTCCAGTAACGAGAAAAGGCATGATGATGGCTATTGGTATGTAGGCTTTTCTCCAGAGACAGATAACCAGAATTGTGGCGACATGGCCAAAAAAGGGGAGTGAACCGATAAACACCCCAATGGCAGCTCCCCGGGCTACGTTCCGGCGGTGGATATGCCAGTAGGCATTGCGCGCAAGGTAATGGGTGAACCGGCCCAGAGGACGCTTGCGGAGGATATCTTCCCGTTTTGGCAGGTGAAAAAAAGCTGGGCGCCGCAATGTGTTTCCAGTAGGTATGCCTTGTCCTAGTGTAGCGGTTCGGGAGGTGGGCTCCAACCCTGCCGCTGGCGGATTGGGGTATCTGCGGCGGCAGCGTTGGGGTGGTGCAGCTGCCGCTGTTCCGCCCGGGAACTTCTCCCCCGGCTGTGTACCCATTTTGTCCCCCGGGCCTGCAGGACGGGCGTCTTGCGTGCCGGCTTTGTGGTATATTTCTGCTCCAGTGTCTACACGGGGGATCACGGCGTGCACGATCTGTTGGAGCTTTTCAGTCTGGGGGGATTTGTCCTGCCCATTATTGTGGTTGCAGCCATCCTTGCCCTGGCGATTGCCGGAAACCGGCTGTGGGTTTTGCGCAGGGCCCGAATCGTGCCCAAGGGGCTGGTAGAGCAGACCGGAGAACTTGTAGAGTCAGGCAAGCTCCAGCAGGCCGTGAAAATGCTGTATGAAAACGATACTCCGCTGGCCCGGATCCTTCTGGCCGCGCTGCAGCAGGCTGGACAGCCCAGGGATGTGATCCGGGAAGTGGTGGAAGAGGCGGGGCGGCACGAGATGGCCCATATTGACCGTTATCTCAATTTTCTCGGAAGCATTGCAGGGGTTTCGCCCCTTATGGGCCTGCTCGGAACAGTATTTGGCATCATGCATGCCTTTGCTGCCATCGGTACTGTGGGCATGGGTGATCCCAAGGCACTGGCTGGAGGCATCGCCGAAGCGCTGATTACCACTGCAGCGGGGCTGATCGTTGCCATACCAAGTCTCCTTTTCTACCGGTACTTCCGGGGGCGGGTTGAGATCCTTGTGCTGGCAACCGAGAGGGATGCACTCAAGCTGGTCAATCTGCTGGCCGGGGGCAAAGCGTGAATTTCCGCCGCCACATTCCGGAAGAGCCGGAAATCAATGTCATTTCCATGGTCGATATCGTCCTGGTCATGCTCCTCTTTTTTATGGTCACGACCAGTTTTGTCCAGAGATCCCACCTTTCCATGCAGCTCCCACGCGCCCAGCAGGCGGCAGCCGGTGAGCCGAAGACCCCGATTGTCATTGATCTGAGCGCTTCCGGGCAGGTTTCCATTGACCACCGTGATGTTTCCATGGGACAGCTTGCCAGGCACCTCAAGCATCTGGCAGGCAGGGATCCAAACCGGGTCATTGTGCTGCGCGCCGACAGGAACGCTACCCAGCAGTATGTGATTGATGTACTGGATGCAGCCCAGGAAGCCGGGCTGACCCGGATCAGTTTTGCCACTCTTTCCGGGCCGGGTACGCGGGGACACTGACCGGTGCGGCTGGAAGGGCGCGCTCTGCGCTGGGCAGCGGCACTTGCTGCCCTGCTGCTTCGCGGAATCGCCTCCAGTGTCCGCTGGCAGGAACTGAATGGTGGCCCTATCCGGGATCTGGTGGCTGCAGGGCAGCCATTTCTTCTGGTTTTCTGGCATGGCCGCCTGGCAATGGTTCCCCATGCCTATCACCGTATCGGGGGGAAACGGGTCAAGATCCTGATCAGTGAGCACCGGGATGGGGAACTGGTAGCCATGGCCATGTCCCACTGGGGTTACGAGGCTGTGCGGGGATCCAGCCGCCGCGGGGCTGTGAAAGGTGCCAAGGGTATGCTGCGGGCTGCACGCGAGGGTTATGACCTGGCGATTACGCCGGATGGTCCCCGCGGGCCCCGGGAACACCTTCAGGAAGGTGTTCTGGAACTCGCGAGGTGGACGGGCCTGCCCATTGTTCCAGTCTGTTTTTCGGCCCGCCACGCCTGGGAATTTTCCAGCTGGGACCGTCTTCTGCTCCCCTGGCCGGGAACCAGGGGAGTGATTGTCTGGGGAGATCCTATCTGGATGGGATGTGGTGCTGGGGCGGAGGATTCGCCCCTCCAGAAGAAGGACCTGGAGGCCAGGATGCGGATGCAGCGGCGGCAGTGCGATATCCTGGCCGGGCGAGAGACCGGGGATGGAGGTCCCTGGTGAGTTACTATGGGAGCAGTTACTGGCGGGGGCGCTGGGCCAGCTGGCAGGATGCGCGTGCCGGACGGCATGACCGGGCCAATGCGCGCTGGGGCTGGCTCAAGGTTCCCGGTGAGCGGGGACCGGTACTGTGGATGCAGGGTTTTTCCCGCCCAGGCGACCTTCACCTTGGGGTCGATCTGGCACGGGCCATCAGTGACCGGCGGCTCGACCTGCGCATGGTCCTGACGTTTGAAGAAGAATTTCCCGGCATTTTTCCTGCTGCCGCAAATGGCATTGCCCGTCTGGGCTATGGATTCGGGCCCTGCGCCCATCACCGGGCCCTGGAAAAGGCTGTGGAAAGGCTGCAACCGTTCCGTTACCTGGCGCTGGGCCAGCCGGCAGCGCAGCCGTTGCAGAGGCTTCTTGGCCAGAGGCGGATCCCTGCAGTCGCCATGGGCTGTGGGCCGGGCCCGGGAGCCATTGCGGGGATCTGGGAAGCCGTCTATCCCAGGGGGCTCCGGCAGTACGCTGGGTGGGAAAAAATGGAGCTGGGTGAGCGCCTGCTTCCGCCGGTAGATTTCCAGACACTGGTGACCATTGCCCAGGTGGAGCCGAATTTCCGGAATCTGGTCATGGGAAGCCACGGCGACAGCATTTTCTGGGTTGCGGGCCTTGGTCCGGCAGACTGGATGCCCTGGCTTTCTGCCTGGCAGCAGTGGAAGGGGGGTAGGAGGTCGCTGCTTTTTCTAGAGGGGACTGGTGCTCCGGAAGCACTCCCGCGGCTTTCAGACTGGGACCGGCAGATGCTTTCCCCGGGCAGCATGGTGTCTGTAGATGAGCCGCGGTGGCGTCCGGCGCTCTCGGCTTCGGCGGATGCGATCCACCTGCACGGCGGGGAGGTATCCCTGCTCTGGCAGGTATTTGCTGGCGGGCATCCGCTCAGTACCGAGCCTGGTCTTGTGTGGGATCTCCCGATGGAAATCCGTGCGGAAGAAGGGATACCGGCCCTTTCTGGCCCTGAAACCATAATCCAGTGGTGGGAAAGTGTCCGGAAGGACCCGATTGCAGGGCGGCAGCAGGGAGACCAGTACCGGCGCCTTTTCTGGCAGGCGCGCCGGGAAGCCGGGCAGCGCCTGCCAGAATTTCTCCAGCGGGTTTTCGACTGGTGACCAGGGTCGGGGCACGATGGCGCAGGGCGCTGGAGCGCCAATGGTATGGCGGGGGACCATGGGCGGATGTCCTGATTCCTTTCGGTACCCTGTTTTGTGCTGCCGGCCGCTGGCGCAGACGTTACTGCCATGGAAGCCGGGGAGCGATACCCAGCATCGTTGTGGGCAATCTGGGAGTCGGGGGAACCGCCAAAACTCCGGCAAGCCTGGCCATCGTCCGGTACCTCCAGGATCGCGGCTGGGCGCCGGCGCTGGTCAGCCGGGGTTATGGTGCCCATCCCCCCCAGGAACCATATGCTGTCCAGCCGGGTGATTCTCCGGACCGGGCAGGAGACGAACCACTGCTTCTCCGCCAGCTGGCTCCTGTGTACCTCGGCAGGCGCCGCCTGGATGCGATCGCTGCTGCCGCCCGTGACGGCCATGATGTAGCGGTGCTGGACGATGGTTTCCAGCATCTTGCACTTGCCCCCCATCTCCGCCTTCTGCTGCTGCAGGGAGCGCATCCCTTCGGCAACGGCCGGTGTCTCCCGGCTGGGCCTCTGCGTGAACCGGCTGGTGCCATAGCGCATGCCGATGCACTCCTTCATGACGAGGCCGCTGGCCAGACGGCCTGGATAGCGGATGCCCGGCAGCCTGCTTTCAGCTTTGCCATCCGCGCCCTATCCTGTACGGCACTCGGCGACGGCAGCCAGGCATGGCCTCTTTCCCGCCTCGGGGGGGCAAGGCTTCACGCCATGACCGGGATCGCCCGTCCGGAACGCTTTCAGGCCCTGCTGGAGAATCTGGGAGCAAAGGTGGTTCTCCATGCTTTCCCGGACCATTACCGTTTCCGTCCCGAAGACCTGGCAGCCATTCCCCGCCCGCTCGTCATGACCGCGAAGGATGCCGTAAAATGCCAGTCATTCCACGATGTCCGGGACTGCTGGGTTGTCAATATCGGCATGGAAATCGAAACCGGTTTCTGGAACTGGATGGACGGGCATCTCGCAGCATGGAGAGGATACACATGACTATTGACCGCCGCCTTCTGGACCTGCTCGCTTGCCCCCAGTGCAAGGGGCCCCTCCATCCCTGTGATGGGTGGCTTTCCCTGTGCTGCGAACGTTGCCGGCTGCGTTTCCCGGTCCGCGAGGATATCCCTGTCCTGCTTCTGGACGAGGCAGAAACCTATGGGGAAAAGGAACCGTGAACTTTACGGTTCTCATTCCGGCCCGCCTTGCCTCCTCACGCCTGCCGGAGAAGGTGCTTCTCCCCCTTGGCGGGATACCCATGATCGAGCATGTGCGACGGCGGGCCCTTGAGAGTGGGGCGAGCCGGGTGGTCGTGGCGGCCGACGAGCCGAGGATTGTGGAGACCGTACTTGCCTATGGGGGTGAAGCCGTACTTACGGATGTTGGGCATGCCTGTGGAAGTGAGCGGCTGGCAGAGGCTGCTACCCTTCTGTCACTATCTCCAGAAGAAATTGTCGTCAACCTGCAGGGAGACGAGCCGGCCATGAGGCCGGAGCTGGTCCGGGCCGTTGCCGAAATGCTCGGCAGTGCAGGCGCAGCCGCGAGCGTGGCTACCGCTGCAGTTCCCATAGGTTCCTGGTCAGAGCTGTGTGATCCCAGTGTGGTCAAGGTGGTTATGGATGACAGGGGTCAGGCCCTGTATTTTTCCAGGGCACCGATTCCATGGAACCGGGATTCCTATCCGCTGGAGGACAGGCATGCGCCGGTACCTGCGAATGTCCATTTCCGGCATCTCGGGCTTTATGCCTACCGGAATGCTTTTTTGCAGGAATACGCATCGTGGCCGGCTGGATCGCTGGAGAGGGTGGAATCCCTTGAGCAGCTGCGTATACTCGAGCGTGGTCAGCGGATTCTGGTATTCCAGGCGGACCAGGCCCCGGCCGCAGGAGTGGATACTCCGGAAGATCTGGTACGCATGCAGGTTTTTTTTCAGTCAGATTGAAATCAAGGAGCAGTAAGCATGGATCTCAAGTACATCCCGGCCGGAAAGGCCCTGCCCGATGACCTTAATGTTGTTGTCGAAATTCCCCAAGGATCCAGTATCAAGTATGAACTGGAAAAGGATTCGGGAGCAGTGTTTGTCGACCGGTTCCTGTTTACAGCGATGAATTATCCCCTGAACTACGGTTTTATTCCGGCAACCCTTTCAGAAGATGGGGATCCTACCGATGTGCTGGTTGTTGCCCCACAGCCGGTAGCCCCGGGTGTAGTGCTGCGGGCCCGACCTGTCGGCGTACTGCTGATGGAAGATGAAAGTGGCACCGATGCCAAAATCGTGGCCGTCCCCCACGACAAACTTGCTGCCGGCTATGGGGAGATCCGGGACATCCATGACCTTCCGGTTTCCCTCCGGGACCAGATCCGTCATTTTTTTGAGCATTACAAGGATCTGGAACCCGGGAAATGGGTAAAGGTCCGGGAATGGGCCGGCGTTGAAGCTGCCAGGGAAATCATCCGGGCGGACGCGGCCCGCTATCAGGGATGACAGAAAATGGCATCCCCTGCGCTTTTCTGAACGGGCTGCATTCGGAATCAGGGGAACCGGAGGGACAGCATTTTTTTTAGGGCCATGGCATTCTGGATAGAGCAGGCATCCCGGTCATTGTTAAAATAGACGTAAATGGCCCTGGTGCTCTGCCAGTCCAGAATCCGTTCTGCCAGATCCTGAAGGCAGCCCGTACTGTAGCTGCCGGTATAAGGTACGGGACCCGGCCCATGCAGACGGATGTAGGCGAACTCGGCTGTCAGGACCACCGGAGAGCGGAATCCGGCAAGATCGAATATGCAGAAGGCAGCCCCATAAGCTTCAAGCAGGGCGTATATCCGGTCATTGTGCCAGCCTGGATTGCGCATTTCGAAGGCATAGCGGTAGCCGGAAGGCAGCGACTTCAGGAAAAATTCCAGCCGTTCAGCATTTTGCTTCCAGTAGGGGGGAAGCTGGAAAAGGATAGGCCCCAGTTTTTTTTCAAGAGGACTGAAGTGCTCGAGAAACGAGACCAGTCCGGTTCCAGAATCCTGCAGTTTTGCCATGTGGGTCAGGTGACGGCTGGCTTTGGGAGAAAAGACAAACCTGTCCGGGGTGCTTCTTCCCCAGTGGGCCACGGCTGTTTCGCTGGGGAGACGGTAGAAGCTGCTGTTGATCTCTACCGTATCGAAATGGTCCGAGTAGAAATCCAGCCAGAGGGATGGAGAAAGTTCTGGGGGGTAGAAAACCCCACGCCAGCTGGCATAGTACCATCCCGAACAGCCGATGTGGCAGGATGGGCGGTTTTTATGGCAGCTACTCTCAGACATGTTGTTGAGCGCTGGATCGGAGGGGAGCTGTTTTCGCTGGAAAAGGAAGAAAGCTCCCATGGCCTCTGGCAGTGCTAGCCGGGAGAGGCCGCCGGGACGACGGTATCCGGCAGGCGGATTCCGACTTTTCCATTCTCCAGTTCTGCCACAATCCGGGTACCCCGCGGAAGATCACCAAAAAGTATGTGCTCGGCCAGAGGTTTCTTGATTTCTTCCTGAATTAGCAGCGCCATCGGCCGGGCACCCATCTGGGGATCATAGCCCCGTTCCGCCAGCCAGTTCCGCAGGGCTGGTGCAATTTCCAGGCTGTACCCTTTTTGCAGCAGCTGTTCATCCAGTTCCATAAGAAACTTGTCTACCACATGGAGAATGTTTTCCCGGCTCAGGGATGAGAAAGGCACAATGGCATCCAGACGGTTGCGGAATTCTGGAGTAAACACCCGGCGGATACTCTCCATTTCTCTTCCGCCCGTTCCATCCTGCCGGACAAATCCAATCCCTGCCCTGTCATGGTCTCCGGCACCTGCATTGGTGGTCATTACAAGAATGATGTGGCGGAAGTCTACCTGGCGTCCACTGGCATCCGTAAGCTTTCCATGATCCATGACCTGCAGCAGGATGCTGTAAATATCGGGATGGGCTTTCTCGATTTCATCAAGGAGGAGGACAGCGTGGGGATTCTTGATGACGGCTTCAGTGAGCAGGCCGGACTGGTCGTAGCCTACATATCCTGGGGGGGCGCCAATCAGCCGGGAAACCGTGTGCCGTTCCAGATATTCGCTCATGTCGAAGCGGAGCAGGGGAATGCCCAGGAGATGGGCAAGCTGCCTGGTCAGTTCGGTTTTCCCTACCCCGGTGGGACCAGAGAACAGGAAGCACCCTACCGGTTTTTCCTGGTTTCGCAGACCGGCACGAGACATCTTGATTGCTGCGCTCAATGCATGTATCGCAGCATCCTGACCGAAAATCACCAGACCAAGGTCCCGTTCCAGATTCTTTAGAACACTCCGGTCATCAAGGGAGACATTCTTTCCAGGAACCCTTGCGATCTTGGCTACCATATCCTCAATTTCGCGAGTGCCAATGGTCTTTTTTCTTCTTGAGGGCGGAAGCAGTGCCTGGGCAGCTCCCACCTCATCAATGATGTCAATCGCCTTGTCCGGCAGGTGGCGGTCGTGAATGTGCTTTACGGAAAGTTCAACGGCGGCACGCAGGGCAGCGTCCGTGTAGCGAAGATGGTGGTGCCTCTCAAACTGGCTTTTTAGGCCGCGCAGTACAAGCAGGCTTTCCTCGCTGCTGGGCTCCGGTACATCAATTTTCTGGAAACGGCGGCTCAGGGCGCGGTCTTTCTCAAAGTACTGCCGGTACTCCTGGTAGGTAGTTGCTCCAATGCACCGGATCTCGCCCGCTGCCAGTGCAGGCTTGAGCAGGTTCGAGGCGTCCATGGCCCCCCCTGAAGCAGCTCCGGCACCTATCAGTGTATGGATCTCGTCAATGAAAAGGATACTTTGCGGGTGGCGGCGGAGTGCTTTCAGGACGGATTTGAGACGTTCCTCAAAGTCACCGCGGTATCGTGAGCCCGCAATGAGAGCTCCCATATCCAGAGAATAGATAGTCGCGTTTTCAAGAATCTCAGGAACCCTGCCGCTGACAATTGCATGTGCCAGACCCTCAACAATCGCCGTTTTTCCAACCCCGGGCTCGCCCACAAAGAGGGGATTGTTCTTGCGCCGGCGGGCCAGGACCTGCAGTGTCCTGTCAAGTTCTGCATGGCGGCCGATCAGGGGATCAAGACGGCCACTGCGGGACATTGCATTCAGGTTGCGGGTATAGGCCAGCAGTGGGTCCCTGCCAGTCTTCCGCTCCTGTTCTCCTTCGGCTTCCCCCTCCTGTTCGTCCATGCTTTCCTCCGTCCGGTGGCCGTGTGCAAGGTAACTGACGATATCCAGCCGGGACACGTGTTCATTTTGCAGGAAGTAGACCGCGTGAGATTCCCGTTCGGCAAAAAGCGCAACCAGTACATTGGCCCCGGTGACAGTCTCTTTGCCGGCAGACTGGACATGATAGAGGGCACGCTGGATGACGCGCTGGAAACCGATGGAGGGCTGGCTGTTAACGGTCCCGGCCGCGCCTAGGGATGGAATTTTTTTCTTGAGAAAGCCGCGCAGCTCGCTGGCCAGGTGTTCTCGGTCGGCACCGCAGGCATCCAGCACTTCACGGCTGCTCGGGTTGTCAACGAGGGCCAGAAGCAGGTGCTCCACAGAGGCAAACTCATGCCCATACTGGCGTGCTGTCTGGAAAGCCTGGTTGATGGACAGCTCCAGTTCCTTGTCGATCATGGCTCACTCCTTTTCCATGGTGCACTGCAGGGGATGCTGGTTCTGGCGCGCATCAGCCGTTACCAGGGCAACCTTGGTTTCAGCAAGATCGAACGGGTATATGCCGCATACACCTTTTCCTGACTGGTGTATCTGCATCATGATGCTGACAGCTTCCGGATGGTTTTTGTGAAAATACTCCTGAAGGATCTGCACGACATAATCCATCGGCGTAAAGTCATCGTTCAGGAGAACGACACGGTACATGTGCGGTTCCTGAAGCCTAGGGGCATGATCCAGAACTGGTTGATGCTGCTCCTTGCGGACTGCCACGGGTGATTCCCCCAACCTGATCCCAAGGACATTTTGGCCCCAGGAGAGGGGAGAGGCAAGGGTACGGATGAGGGAAGGGAAGCAGGAAAGCGGAAAGCCAGAAGAGAACGGCTCCTGGCTTTCCTGAATATGCCATCACAGCCTGGGCTGCGTGGTTCCGTAAGGGGGGCAGATTTGTCTGCCCCTGTTGGAGAACTGCAGGTTACTTTGTGATGCTGATCTTGGACTGGCTGCGTAGGCTGGCCACAAATTTTGCGGCTTCCTGCTGCTGCAGCTGCGCCTGAATCCGGTTCTGCATCGCGCTGAGCGGCGGCGGAGTGAAGGTGCGGGTAGCCTGAACATCCACGATGTGGTAGCCAAACTGCGTCTGGACCGGCCCCACCGGCTTGCCAACCGGCGCTTTTTCAATAGCGCTGGCAAAAGGTGGAACCACCATCCCTGGAACAATCCAGCCCAGTTCCCCTCCGTGGGCAGCGCTGGCCTTGTCAATAGAATCTTTTTCAGCCAGTGCGGAGAATTTTTGGCCGCTCTTGAGTTCAGACAGGATTTTTTCGGCTTCAGGCCGGGTCTTGACAAGAATGTGGCGTACCTCGTACTCCCGGTGCCCCATGGCAGCCACAAATTTGTTGTAGGCGCCCTGGACGTCGGACTGGGGTACCGGATGGGTCTGGACGTAGTGGCCTACAGCCGCGTCGGCCAGAATCTGCCGCCTGGCAAGATCAAGGCGCTCCTGGACAATGGCAGACCGGGCAAGGCCATGTTTTTTCGCATACTGGGAAAGGACTTCCATGTTGATCAGGTTTTGCACCACCTGTTCCCGGGCATTGGGTTCCTTGGCCAGTTCTGGACTCATCGACAGGATCGCCTGCACCTGGCTGCTGTCAATGGACCGGCCGTTCACAGTCGCCACCGGAGCTGCGAGGGTGGGCAGGGAGATGGTGCCTAACAGGCTGGCAAGTACGGCCGTGCGAAGTTTCATGAGGTATCCTTCAGTTGATGACTCCAGGCTATTATCCATGGAGAGGTGGGAAAGGTAAAATTTTGCGGATAATCAATGTGGCCGCTGCAGGGCAGCCCCGGTTTTCTGGCGGGCCTCGGCCCCGCGTAAAATCTCGACCAGCGCCAGTGCGAAATCCATGGCGGTTCCTGGTCCCCGGGATGTAACCAGATGGCCATCCTGGACCACAGGCAGTTCAAGATAATGGTAATCCAGGCTGGAGGGATCCAGAATCCCCGGGAACGATGTGACCCTGCGGCCCTGGAGAATGCCCAGGGAAGCCAGCAGCCCGGGAGCCGCACAGATGGCTGCAATGCACTGATTTTCGGCATGGCGCCTTTGCAGAAGTTTTTTGAGGCTTTCTGACCGTCCCAGGTTCCGGACACCGAGGTCACCACCCGGCAGGACCAGCATGGTTATGGGATGGTCCGTGCAGTGCTCCCACTGCACATCTGGCGCAATCCGGATGCCTCTGGAGCCTGGAATGGGGCCGACCATGCCGAGACCGGCCAGCTGCAGTTCTACCCCGGCCCTGCGCAGGATATCTGCGGTAATTACGACCTCCATTTCTTCAAAACCCTCTGCAAGAGGAATGACCGCCTCCAGATTTTTCATGCCCTGTTCCCTGATTCTGGTATCCAGACCACTGTCAACGGGAAATTAGACCATCCGTTATGGAAAATTATCCGGGGGATCTTACCGCTTTCCATCGTGGGGGAGCGGTATGGCGACTTCTGCGGTTTTTCCGTTGACGCTGGCCTGGACCTGGCGGTGTTCCAGAACGTCAAGCGCTTCACGCAGGGCAAAATCTGCTGCTGGATCAGGCTTGGAGAGGTCTTTCTGGGGTTTGCCGCCTTTCATGGACATGGGTTCCAGAAGAACATACCGGGGCTTCACTTGATGGCAGCGGCCGGGAGCCGCAAGCACACCCTGGAGTTCAGCTTCGTTAAGCAGGGTGCTTTCCGGGTTCTGCCCCGCCGGTCCGGCTGT
Source organism: Acidithiobacillus sp. (assembly GCA_027365525.1). GTDB lineage: Bacteria > Pseudomonadota > Gammaproteobacteria > Acidithiobacillales > Acidithiobacillaceae > Igneacidithiobacillus. Next base: position 14,415 of record DAHXMJ010000015.1, on the reverse strand, counting down.
GCGGATGTCTATGTTGGGAACAATTCCCTCCCCCTGGATCGAACATCCCGCTGGTGTATAGTACAGGGCGGTTGTCAGCTTGAGGGCGCCCCCATTTTCCAGGGGGATGATCGTTTGCACAGATCCCTTGCCAAAGCTTCGGCTGCCCATGACAAGGGCCCGGCCGTTATCCTTGAGGGCGCCAGTCACAATTTCGGCTGCCGAGGCAGACCCTCCGTTGATGAGGATGATGACTGGCGTTCCCCTGAGCAGGTCCGGTCCGTGGGCTGTAAAGCGCATCCTGCTGCTGGCTGTCCTGCCTTTGGTATAGACGATCAGCCCATGGTTCAGAAACAGGCCGGCAGTTTGCACGCCAGCCCGAAGTACGCCACCCGGATTGTTCCGCAGATCAAGAACCAGACCCGAGAGCTTTCCACCAGACTGCTGTTCAAGGCTCTGGATGGCATGGCGGACAGAATTTCCGGTGTTCTCCTGGAACTGGCTGATCCGGATGTACCCATAGTGGGGTGCCAGCATGGCTGCATGCACGCTCTTTACGTGAATGACCGCCCGCTCCAGTGTCACATCCACGGGTGAAGTCTGGTGGGGGCGCAGGAGAGTCAGGGTAACGGCTGTTCCTGGTTTTCCGCGCATCTGGTCTACCGCTGTTTCTAGCCCCAGTCCCTGGACAGATTTGCCATTGATGCGGATGATCAGGTCTCCATGGTGGATCCCTGCCTTCGCTGCAGGGGTCCCATCTATGGGGGCTAAAACCCGCAGCAGGCCATGGTAGGGCATGACCCTGATGCCAAGTCCACCAAAACTCCCATCCGTGACGGACTGCATTTCCTGCCATTGTCTGGGGGCAAGATAGGCAGAATGGGGATCCAGCGAGCGTACCATTCCGGCAATGGCGCCTTCCATGAGCCTGCGGTTGGATACTTGGTCCACATAGTCTGCCCTGATCAGGGAGAAAATCTGGCTCAGCGTCTGTATTTCGCGGAGGGGAATGCCATCCGTGCGGGTGGAGTCTGTTGCTGCCATGACGGATATGGAGCCTGGGCCGAGGCAGAGAGCGGTACATGCGGCAACCAGAAAGTTTCGGGATGCCATGCCAAACGGAAAGGTAACCATACTAGACTCCTGCTGCACCCGGGTAGCCGGTGCCACTCAGTAGATGTAGTCCATTGGGTTGACAGGATGGCCATGGCTGCGGATTTCGAGGTACAGCCCGTCCCCTGTGAGCAGGCCGCCACTTCCAACGCCGCCCAGGATGGCGCCTGTCCCAACCCGTTGTCCCACATGCACCTGTGTGCCTCCCAGATGTCCATAAATGGCCAGGACAAGCTGTGCCTGCTGGATGATCACGATGTTTCCATAACCGTGCAGCGGGCCAGAATACAGCACCATGCCCGGGGCAATGGCACGTACAGGAGTGCCAGCAGCCGCCGCAAAAGTGATGCCCTGCCAGGCAGGTCCACCCTTGACGCGCGGTGTTCCGAACCGGTGACTGACCGGCGCGGACAGGGGCGGGGGATAGTGCCCATGACCAGATGCCTGCGGACGGGCTTGGGGAACAGATACGGCAGGTGGCCGGGCATGCAGCTGCAGATGGGCCACCGGTTGTGGCGGAGCGGGGGGAGCGGTATGGCGCAGCTGCTGCTGAAACTGCAGCTCTTCTGCCCGTTTCTTCTGCTGGGCCGCAATGGCAGCGGCCTTCCTTTCTGCTGCTAGCCGGGCTGCCTCGCGCCGGAGTGCGGCTTTTCTGGCGGCAGCTGCACGGGCGGCTACCAGCTGCTGCTGTCGGTATTCCCGGCCGAGGCGCTGGACCAGGACATCGAGAATTCGGGCATTGCTCTCCAGATCCGCTATTCTGGCCTGGTCATGGGCTATGCGGTCGGCGAGCTGCTGTTCCAGTGCTGTATGCCGGACACGCTGGTTCTCAAGATTTTTTTTCTGTGCACGGGTCTGTTCTGCAAGCACGGCGAGCTGCTGTTCCTGCTGGCGCATGCGATTCCTGTTCAGCCCAATTTCATGTGCCGTGTCTGTAGTGCGCTGGATCAGGACTGTCCTCGCTTTTGCCAGCGACTGGTAATAGACCCCGAGACGCCCGATTTCTCCGGGTTTTTCCGTCTGCAGCCAGACCGCCAGGGGGGTCGTGCCGCCCAGCATGTAGGCTGCCCGCAGCTGGTCAGCCAAGATGGTCTTCTGGTTTCTGAGACGCATCTTTAGGGTTTGGATTTCCTGCTGCAGCTGGTCTATCTGCTTTTGGGTCGCAGCCTGCCGGGCAGCGACTTTATGCAGCCTGGCGATAGTTTCCAGAATTCTTCTGTCCAGGCGGGCGATTTCTGCCCGGATTTCTGCCCGGGTTTTCTGTTTTTCGGCGATATGGGCCTGCAGGGCATGCACAGTGCTGTGAATGGATTGTAGCTGGGCCTGCCCATGCCGGATTTTTTCCTGCAGGGATTGCGCTGCTGTCTGGGAAGGGAGCGCAGCCATGCCGCCGGCCAGTCCCAGGAGAACTAGCGGTATCCGGAGCTTCACGGTTCCCCGAAGAGGCTTTTCCCACCCATTTCGGGCGGTTTTGGTATCTCCAGCAGGTCCAGCAGGCTCGGGGCGATATCTTCCAGCGCACCATTGTCCAGAAGCCGGTTTGGCCGGTGACCGATATAGAGGACAGGAACCGGATTGCAGGTATGTGCCGTATGGGGCTGGCCTGTGGCTTCATCCAGCATCTGTTCCACATTGCCGTGATCCGCTGTGATGATGGCTTCCCCCCCGGCAGCGCAGACGGCCGGAATAATTCTTCCCAGAGCCTGGTCAACTGCCTCGACAGCCGCTACGGCGGCTTCCATCTGTCCACTGTGCCCTACCATGTCCGGATTGGCGATATTGCAGATGATGGCGTCATAGGTGCGGCTTTCGATGCGCTGGACAAGCTCTCCAGCCAGATTTTCCAAGCTCATGGCGGGCTGGAGATCGTAAGTGGCCACCTGAGGTGACGGGATCAGGACCCGGTCTTCCCCTTCAAAAACCTGTTCCTCGCCGCCATTGAAAAAGAAGGTTACATGGGCGTATTTCTCTGTTTCGGCGATGCGCAGCTGGCGCAGCCCAAAACGGGAAATCCACTCTCCGAAGGTGTTTTTCAGCCGGCTGGTGGGAAAGGCGACCGGGATGGAGAAATGCTCGCTGTATTCTGTGAGCGTCACGAAACGGGACAGGGCCGGTACCGAAATGCGCTGGAAACCGTCAAAATCCTGTTCGATAAAAGCCCGGGTAATCTGGCGGGCACGGTCCGACCGGAAGTTGACAAAAAGGATACTGTCCCCGTTTTCCATGGGAAGAATGGGCCCAATTCGCGAAGCCTGGACAAACTCATCGGACTCTCCCCGTCCATAGGCGGCTTCAAGGGCGGTGAATGCATCAGGGAATTCCAGTCCCTCGCCGCGGGTGATCAGGTCGTAGGCTTTCTGGATACGGTCCCAGCGGTGGTCCCTGTCCATGGCATAGTAGCGGCCAATCAGTGAAACCAGCCGCCCTCCATGCTGTTTCAGGTTCTGCTCCAGTTTCCGGAGAGACCCTAGTGCAGAGCGGGGGGCGGTATCCCGGCCATCCAAAAAGGCGTGCACATAGACTTTCCCGGCGCCCCGTTCAAGAGCAAGGCGGAGCGTGGCCATAATGTGGTCTTCGTGGGAGTGTACCCCACCTGGGGAGAGTAGCCCCAGGATGTGGACAGCCTGCCCTGCGTCTCTGGCCGCGTCGACGGCTCCGCAGAGTGCTGCATTCCGGTAGAAACTGCCATCAGAAATGGCCAGGTTGATGCGTTCGTATTCCTGGTAGACTACCCGTCCTGCCCCGATATTGATGTGGCCGACTTCGCTGTTTCCCATCTGGCCCCTGGGCAGTCCTACGGAAGCTTCCGAGGCCTGGATCAGGGTATGGGGATATTTCTCCCACCAGGTATCCCAGTTCGGGGTTTGGGCCTGGGCAATGGCGTTGTGTTCCGGGTCTGCACGGTAACCCCAACCATCAAGAATCAGAAGGACGATGGGACGGATGGACGGCTTTTTCACGGGTATCCTCTGGATAGCCGGCAGCTCGGGGCCGGCAGAGACCGGAAGATTCTATCCAAGTCCCGATCCTGAAGCCACCAGCGGGGAAAGATGCCAGATTTCTGCGTTATATTCGGCGATGGTCCGGTCGCTGGAGAAAAAACCGCTGGCGGCCGTGTTAAAAATACTCTTCCGCAGCCACTCTTCCTGGTCATGCCACAGCTCGGCCACTTCCTGCTGCTTGTGCTTGTAACTGCCAAAATCGGCCAGAACCATCCAGGGATCATGGGGAGACAGAAGGGAATCCAGCAGCGGATCAAAAATGCCGGGCTCATAAGGATTGAAATATCCACTGCGGACCAGATCCAGAACTCTCTGGAGATCCGGGTCCGACTCAATGAAGTGGCGGGGATTGTAATGCGGGCGGAGCCGGGCAACTTCTCCTGCATCAAGGCCGAAGAGAAAAAAATGGTCTGGACCTACGGCCTGCCGGATCTCAATATTGGCCCCGTCCAGGGTGCCAATGGTAAGGGCTCCGTTCATCATGAATTTCATGTTCCCGGTACCGGAAGCTTCTTTGCCAGCTGTGGAAATCTGTTCGGAAAGATCGGTACCTGCGCAGATATGTTCCATCAGGGACACCCGGTAATCCGGGAGGAAGGCCACACGCAGCAGGCCTTCCGTATCTGGATCGGCGTTGATGATGCTGGCAATACTGCTGATGAACTTGATGATTCTTTTGGCCATAAAATAGCCTGGTGCCGCCTTCCCCGCAAAAAGGATGTTTCTGGGAGTCACGCTGGCGGAGTCCCCCATTTTGATACGGTCATAGAGGTGGACGGCATGGAGCGCATTGAGGATCTGCCTCTTGTATTCATGAATGCGCTTGACCTGTACGTCCATGATGCCTTCCTGCAGGAACCGGATCCCGGTCTGGGCCTGCACCAGCTGGATCAGCCGCTGCCTGTTTTCGGCGCGGACGCTGCCCCACGCCTGCAGGAACTGCCGGTCACTGGCTGCCTCGCGGAGCTTCTCCATCTGGCCGAGATCATGTTTCCACCCCTCGCCGATCCGGCTGCTGACCAGCGCACACATTCCAGGGTTGGCCCATTGCAGCCACCGTCTCGGCGTTACGCCATTGGTCTTGTTGTTGAAGCGTTCTGGCCAGAGCCGGCAGAAATCCCGGAACAGTTCACTGCAGAGCAGGCTGGTATGAAGCTCAGCCACGCCGTTGACAGAAAAGCTCCCGACCACGGCAAGATGGGCCATCCGGACCATCGGTTCCGGCCCTTCCTCGATAATCGAAAGCCGCTCCAGGAGGGCCGTATCTCCTGGGTGCCGCCGGGCTGCTTCTCGCAGGAATCTGCCGTTGATTTCGTGGATAATTTCGAGAATTCGGGGCAGAAGCTGGCGGAACAGCCGTACGGGCCATTTTTCCAGGGCTTCCGGAAGAAGGGTATGGTTGGTGTAGGCCATGGTCTGGCAGGTGATATCCCATGCGGTATCCCAGCCGAGGGCATGTTCATCAATGAGCAGCCGCATCAGTTCAGCAACAGCAATGCTGGGGTGCGTATCGTTAAGCTGGAAGACATGGGAAGCGGAAAAATCCTGAAAATCGCTGCCATGGGTTTCCGACCAGTCCGACAGGATATCCTGCAGTGTGGCCGATGCCAGGAAATATTGCTGGCGAAGACGCAGTTCCTTGCCGTTTTCACTGCAGTCATTCGGGTAGAGTACCATGCTGATGTGCTCGGCCGCATTTTTGGCCGCAACGGCTTCCGGATAGGCGCCAGCATTGAATTCCCCGAAATCGAAAACATCCGTGGCTGCTGCACGCCAAAGCCGCAGGGTATTGACAATCCCGTTGCGGTAGCCAGGTATTGGGATATCGTAAGGAACGGCCAGAACATCACAGGTATCCACCCAGCGGTAGCGGTAGTCCCCGCAGGCATCGGTCAGGCGTTCGCTGTGGCCCTGGAACGGGATCCTGCGGACCCGCTCCGGCCGCTTTATTTCCCACGGATACCCATGTTTCAGCCAGTGGTCCGGTTCTTCTTTCTGGTATCCATCCCTGATTTCCTGGCGGAACATGCCGTACGCATAGCGGATGCCATATCCGGTTACCGGAAGCCCAAGGGTGGCACAGCTGTCAAGGAAACAGGCGGCCAGGCGGCCGAGTCCTCCGTTCCCCAGCCCTGCATCCGGTTCAACCTCAAGAATCCCGGCCAGCGACCTTGTGTCATGGTGCAGGGCGCTGGCGGCAGCCTCCTCAAGGCCCAGGGTCAGCAGGGTATTGCCCAGAGCCCGTCCAAGCAGAAATTCCAGGGAAAGATAGAACCCCCGTTTCCCGCCCTGTTGTGCCATCTGCTCGCCGGTGTGTTTCCACCGTTCTACCAGCCGGTCACGCAAGGCTGCCCCAAAGGCCTGGAATACCGCCATGTCACTTGCGGTATGGCTGTTCTGGCCAAGACCGAGTTCCAGGTGGACCCGGGTGTCATTGCATAGGCTGGTGGCATCCATCCCCAGAACAGGGATCTGGCAGGCGGGCTTGGCATTGGCGGTTTTACGGGCCATGGGTAAACTCCCAGCATGAGCCATTACAGGTTCATCATAGATTGTCACTTCCACGAAATAAAGGGAGGCTTTCGACATGGGAAGAAAAAATCTGGGAGATTTTATCCGGGAAGCGAGAGCAAAGGTTCAGGAAATTGACTGTGATACCCTGGAGGGATGGATGCAGATGGGGGACGATGTGCTGGTCGTCGATGTCCGGGATCAGGAAGCTTTTCAGGCTGGACACCTGCCCAGGGCTGTCCATGCTTCGCGGGGACATCTGGAAGCCCTGGCCGATCCCGGCTATGGGCGCAGCCACCCGGAGTTGGCCCATGCCCATGAGCGCAGGGTGGTGCTGTACTGTGACAGTGGCGCCCGGTCGGCCATGGCAGGCTGTACCCTGCAAGAAATGGGGTTTGCCAAGGTCTACAGTCTGGCTGGTGGACTCCAGGTCTGGGAGGCGGAGGATAGGCCGGTCGAGCGGTAGACCGCGGGGTATCTGGGTAGAAAACCGGGCTGCGGGCCCTGGAGTGGTCCGTCTGCAGGATCGCCCGCCGCAGGACAGCGCAGTCTCTCCTGAGGGAGGGAATTGCGCCAGCGATGGACGGCATGCCGGAAAAGCGGGAGGCATGGGCAAAATGGGGGTGTCTCCAGGTATTCTGGTTACCCCGAATGCCGTAATGCGCACCGCTCTCCAAAATTCTGGTCAGGCAGGAGTTCCAGCAGGCCCTGCGATGCTCAGGCGGGTAGTGCGATGCCAAAATTCTGCCGGAAGCGCTCCGCGAACTCTTCAGGAGTGAAGCTGTGGTTCTGGGTGCCGGCCTTTTCGATCTTGTAACAGCCCATGAGGGAGGCGACCCGCCCCGAAATCTCCCAGTCCCACCCCCTTTCCAGCCCATGCAGAAGGCCGGCCCGGTAAGCATCTCCACAGCCCGTCGGGTCCAGAAGCGCCTCTGCCCTTGCTGCCGGTATATCGAATGTCCTGGCAGAAGTATAAATGACGGAGCCGTGCTCTCCCCTGGTGACAATCAGGGCTCTCAGGTGCCCACGCAGCGTTTCCATGGACCAGCCGGTTTTTGAGAGAACCAGTCCACATTCATAATCGTTGACGCTGAGGTAGTCTGCTTTTTCAAGCATCTGGCGCAGGGTGTCGCCATCAAAAAGGGGAAGCCCCTGCCCGGGATCGAAAATCGTGGGGATGCCCGCCTCCTGTAGATCCCCAAGGTGCTGTGCCATGGCGGCAAGTCCATCTGGTGCGACAATGGCCCACCCCGTTTCTGGCGGGATCCGTCCGGAAATCCGGTTGCTGTGAGCGGAGAACATGGCTCCTGGATGGAAGGCGGTGATCTGGTTGTCGTCCAGGTCGGTGGTGATGAACGCCTGGGCGGTATACTCACTATCCATGATATGGATCAGGGAAATATCCACCCCATGGTTCCCGAGATGCTCGGCATAGGGCCGGAAATCCTGTCCGGCCGTGCCCACAATGACCGGATCGCCTCCCAGCATTTTCAGGTTGTAAGCGATATTCCCGGCGCATCCCCCAAAATCCCTGCGCATTTCCGGTACGGTGAACGAAACATTCAGCATGTGCACACGGTCGGGCAGGATGTGTTTCCGGAAATAATCCTGGAAAACCATGATGGTATCGTAGGCCAGGGAACCGCAGATGAGGGTGGGCATGTCTACTCCTGTTGGTTTTTTACAAATAAAACGGCAAAATGTGGTATTTTTACCTAAATATGCTACCATAATACCAGTTTTTCGGGGAGACGGTATTTGGAACCACGGATGCGCGCATCTTTGCTGTGGAGGGTGGCTGGTACACTGGCCATCCTGGCAGTTCCGGTCTTGGCCATGGCATCCCGGGATGCAAGGCCGTACTATTTTGATGTTTCGGGTGGGGAAACCTTTTTTGCGGCTGGCGGTGCCCGTGCAGGGGGCGCGGTTCCAACGCTCGGGCTTGGAATTGGAAAGCGTTTTGGCGGCCATTTCGGGATCGAGGCCCAGATTGCGTCGGCTTTTTCCAGTTTGCAGGTCCCCGGGCACCATCCGGCCAACCAGTACAGTGGGTCCGTCGTTAGCCATCTCTATGCGTCGGGCCGCTCCAGCCCCTATCTTTCGCTCGGTTTCGGGGCCGCCAGCAGCCTTTTCAGCCCGGATAGGGGGCGTGGCACCTCGCTGATGGGGATTTTGGGTGTTGGGTATGAGCAGAGGCTGGGCAACCATTTTGGCCTGCATCTTGGAGTGCGGGACCAGCTGCTTTTCCGTCCCCCGGTTTCCCGGCCCGGAACCTTCAATGATATCCAGGTGACGGGGGGGGATTTCCTATTTCTGGGGAGGTGGGGACCGCCGCAGTTTTCCGGTCGTTGGGCCTTCCAGATCCTGAAATCCGACATGGCAGGGGGTGAAGGATTTTTGCGTTTTCATGAAACGCATTCATTTTCTGTACCGTCTCTGAGTCTGCTATATTGTCTGCGACGTCCAATATCCGGATCACAAGAATTGCCTGAGGAGCCGTCAGCATGACCAAAAATTACCTGTTTACTTCCGAATCTGTCTCTGAGGGGCACCCGGACAAAGTGGCTGACCAGATTTCAGATGCCATCCTGGATGCCATCCTGGCACAGGATCCCCATGGTCGGGTGGCAGCGGAAACTCTCATCACTACTGGTCTGGTGGTGCTGGCGGGAGAGATTACCACGGATGCGCAGGTCGATTATGCGGATGTCGCCAGGCAGACTGTGCGGCGGATCGGCTACGACTCCTCTGAAATGGGCTTTGACTGGGCTTCCTGTGCGGTTGTCCAGACTCTTGACAAGCAGTCACCCGATATTGCCCAAGGTGTGGATGAGGGTTCGGGAATCGATCTGGACCAGGGGGCTGGAGATCAGGGCCTGATGTTCGGTTATGCCTGCGACGAAACCGATGTGCTCATGCCCACGCCGATTTACTTTGCCCACCGGCTTACAGAGCGGCAGGCCATGGTGCGCAAGGATGGCCGTCTTCCCTGGCTGAGGCCTGATGCCAAGAGCCAGGTGACAGTGCGCTACGAGAACGGGCAGCCGGTGGCTATCGATGCTGTGGTGCTGTCCACCCAGCATGCTCCGGATGTTTCGTATGCGGATCTGGTGGAAGCCGTCCGGGAAGTGATCATCCGGCCGGTGCTCCCGCCAGAAATGTTGCACAGGGATACCCGCTATTTCATCAATCCGACAGGGCGTTTCGTGATTGGCGGACCGGTGGGTGACTGTGGTCTGACAGGCCGAAAGATCATTGTCGATACCTACGGCGGGCAGGGAAGTCATGGCGGTGGAGCCTTTTCGGGAAAGGATCCCTCCAAGGTAGACCGTTCTTCCTCCTATGCCGGGCGCTATGTGGCCAAAAATATTGTGGCAGCGGGTCTCGCGAGGCGCTGTGAGGTGCAGGTTGCCTATGCAATAGGCATTTCGCAGCCGGTAAGTCTTATGGTGGACACGTTTGGCACGGGTGCCATTGGGGATGACCGCATTGCCCAGCTGGTCCGCGAACACTTTGACCTGCGCCCCAAGGGCATTATCCAGATGCTGGATCTTCTTCGTCCGATCTACAGGAAAACGGCAGCTTACGGCCATTTTGGACGTGAGGAGCCGGAATTCACCTGGGAGCGGACCGACCGGGCAGCTGTGCTTCGGGAAGCTGCCGGCCTGCTCTGACAGGGGATTTCTTCTGACCGGGTTTCACTGAGGGGGCGCTGCAGCTCCATGCCTGTTTGCACCAGAAAGCAGACCAGACATGGAGCGAGGCCTCGGTCGGAGCCTTACAGTCCACTAACCGCGCTCGCATTCATGACGAGGAATGTTATGTCCATGAGCGCTATGCTGCACGGGAAAAACGATTTTCGGGTTGCGGACTGTTCCCTCGCCCGCTGGGGCCGGCAGGAAATCCGCATTGCCGAGACGGAAATGCCCGCCCTTATGAGTATCCGCAGGAAATATGAGGCAGCGCAGCCCCTGCGCGGGGCAAGAATTGCGGGATGCATCCACATGACAATCCAGACCGCCGTCCTGATTGAGACGCTGGTAGCTCTTGGCGCAGAAGTCCGCTGGTCTTCCTGCAACATTTTTTCGACCCAGGACCAGGCTGCGGCCGCCATCGCGGAAGCTGGCGTCCCGGTTTTTGCCTGGAAGGGAGAAACCGAGGAAGAATACTGGTGGTGTGTCGAACAGACCATTCATGGCCCGGATGGCTGGACTCCCAACATGCTTCTGGATGATGGCGGCGATCTTACCGAAGTGATGCATGAAAAATATCCGGAGCTTCTGGAGCGGATCCATGGCGTCTCTGAAGAGACAACCACAGGCGTCCACCGGCTCTGGGAAATGGCGCGCAGAGGCACTCTCCGGATCCCGGCCATCAATGTCAACGATTCGGTCACCAAAAGCAAGAATGACAACAAATATGGCTGCCGGCACTCGCTTAACGATGCCATCAAGCGGGCCACCGACCATTTGCTGTCCGGGAAAAAGGCTCTGGTGCTGGGTTATGGGGATGTAGGCAAGGGGTCTGCTGCTTCCCTCCGCCAGGAAGGCATGATCGTAAGGGTCACGGAGATTGATCCCATCTGTGCCATGCAGGCCTGCATGGATGGTTATGAGGTGGTTTCTCCATATCTGGGTGGCATCAATGACGGTACTGACGGATGCATTGACCGGTACCTTCTTGGACAGACCGACCTCCTTGTGACTGCTACGGGCAATCTGAATGTATGTGATGCGCACATGCTGGCCGCGCTGAAAAAAGGGGCTGTGGTTTGCAATATTGGCCACTTTGACAATGAGATAGATACAGCCTACATGCGGTCTCACTGGGCCTGGGAAGAGATCAAGCCCCAAGTGCACAAGGTATGCCGCGATACCCCGGCAGGAGGGCATCCCGATCCTGCGAGCGATGACTATCTTCTCCTTCTGTCTGAGGGAAGGCTTGTCAATCTCGGAAACGCAACCGGTCATCCCAGCCGGATTATGGACGGTTCTTTTGCCAACCAGGTTCTGGCCCAGATCCATCTGTACCAGGCAGGCTTTGCAGATCTCCCGGTCCCGGCAAGGACGGACCGCATCACTGTCGATGTGCTGCCCAAATCCCTGGACGAAGAGGTTGCGCATTATATGGTAGAGGGTTTTGGCGGGGTCATTACCCGGATGAGCAGTGCACAGGCAGAATATCTCGGGGTGCCTGTGTCAGGTCCCTTCAAGCCTGACAGCTACCGCTACTGATGGCTGTCCATCCTGAAATCTCGGTGGAATTCTTTCCACCGAAAAATGAGCCAGGCCGGGAGCGGCTGCTGGCGGCTATGGCTGCCCTGGCACCCTTGGAGCCAGCCTATGCCTCGGTGACCTATGGTGCGGGCGGGTCAACCCAGGAACGGACGCTGGCTACGGTGCAGCTGGTCAAAAGCGAGAGCCGGTTTGAACCGGTACCCCACCTCACCTGTATTGGATCTACTGAAGCAGGGATACAGGAGCTTCTGGACCGTTATCGCGGCTGGGGGATCCAGCGCATCGTCGCCCTGAGAGGGGACCTTCCGGAAGGAATGGAAAATCCCGGATTTTTCCGTCACGCATCTGATCTTGTAGCCTATATCCGTGATCATGGAAATTTTGAAATTTTGGTTTCGGCCTATCCTGAAGTCCATCCTGAAGCCGCCAGCGCAACTGCAGACCTGGACTATCTGGTTGCAAAGGTCCAGGCTGGTGCCTCGGGGCTGGTCACACAGTACTTCTACAATCCGGATGCCTACCTTCATCTGCGGGATGCGCTGGTCAGGCGGGGAGTCGATGTGCCGGTAACCGTAGGGGTAATGCCTATGGTGAGTTATGAGCAGACTGCCCGTTTTTCCGCCCAGTGTGGTGCCGAAATACCCCGCTTTCTGCGGCTCGCCATGGAAGCGTGTGCTGACGATCTGGCAGCACAGTGGCAGACCGGCGTAGAAATCCTGTCGCGACAGTGCCAGCTGCTGTTGCGGGAGGGTGTGCCGGGGTTTCACTTTTACACACTCAACCAGGCTGAGACGACCCTGGCCATCTGGCGGAATCTCAGTATTTGAGCGAGGTGCTGGCGATGATACACTCGCCAAAAAAGCTGGGCAGAATGTCTGGCAGCGCCTGATTATTCCCAATCTTCACAGGAGAGAAGTCCAATGTCCATGAAATACCCCGTGATTGCCGTGACCGGATCCTCTGGTGCGGGGACGACCACTGTCAAGCATGCTTTTCACGACATTTTTCGGCGTCTCAAAGTCAGCCCGGTAGTGATTGAGGGGGACAGTTTTCACCGCTACAACCGGACGGAGATGCGTGAGGCCATTGCACAGGCAGCTGCGGAAGGGCGGACCATCAGCCACTTTGGTCCGGAAGGGAACGATTTTGGGGCGCTTGCGACTCTCTTCAGCGAATACGGCAAAACCGGTAGCGGAAAGATGCGCTACTACGTTCATGATGAAGCGGAAGCGCAGCTGCGCGGAAGCGCTCCTGGCACTTTTACGCCCTGGCAGGAAATTCCCCAAGGGACGGATCTGCTTTTTTATGAGGGACTACATGGAGGTGTGAAGTCGTCCGAGTACGATGTGGCGAGCCATGTAGACCTTCTGGTGGGTGTGGTACCTGTGGTCAATCTGGAGTGGATCCAGAAAATTCACCGTGATAACGCGCAGCGCGGCTATTCCGCAGAGGCTATTGTCGATACCATCCTTCGCAGGATGCCCGACTATATTCACCATATTACCCCCCAGTTTAGCCGGACCCATATCAATTTCCAGCGCGTCCCTCTTGTGGATACCTCCAATCCCTTTATCGCCAGGGATATCCCGACCCCAGATGAGAGTATGGTGGTCATCCGCTTCCGGGAACACCGGTCCGAAAATTTCCCCTACCTGCTCCAGATGATTCCCGGAAGCTTTATGTCCCGGACCAATACCATAGTCGTGCCTGGAGTAAAGATGGGATATGCCATGGAACTGATCCTTGGACCACGGATAGAGAAGATGCTGGAAGCGCGAAAAACGGCAGGCTGATGGACATGCCGTTTCAAGTTTGCAGGAGGGAAGGTTTTCCCATCTTCCGGGTTCGGCAACTAGTCCTGCAAACTTTATAATTTTAGGAATTTCAGATTAGAAACGCGCCTCTGCAGCTGTGCCAGCTGCAGAGGCGCTTCTGCTTTTTCCGGCAGAACGTGCATCCCCATTTCCGCAGTTGAATAACCCTGGCTGCAGGAATTTGCCCGGAATCCGGCAGCCAGGGCCACTGTGCAGGCTCCCTTTTTGGACCGCCACGACAATTGCCCGACACGATTTCCGCTCCACCCAGCCCGGACAACTGTCCCGGGGATTGCCGCTGAAATTTCCGTCGACGCTGCCGCCAGAGTTTGACACGACCGTCAGGCGCAGCTATCGGCAGGCAGAAGGTCCATTCAGGCGAGCCTCCCGAGGGGCCGGCACCATCTTTTCTTCGCTGGACTGGATCCTCCTCGCGACTCTCTTCTGGCGGTGGGTGTAATGACCCACCGGAATCTGCACAGCTACGATGCCAATTGGGCCATGGTGGGGGTGTTTTCATACCCGGCGCCTGGTGGGGCCGCTGGAAGTTATACCAGTCGACCCAGGTACGAATGGCTGCCCCCGCTTCTTCCCGGGAGGCAAAGCGATGCAGCCAGATCCTGCTGGTGTCAGCCGCCACGCCAGAAGTTCCCGTGTATGACAGTCCATAACCGCCGTCAGCGCCATCCAGCGGTTCTGGTCCCCGCACCAGATGCGGGTCAGGTCCGTCGCCCAGCGTTCATTCGGACGACTGGCGAC